>JBAIYI010000671.1:0-3788 GCA_037915955.1 Terriglobales bacterium | reverse complement strand
TTGTAGGCTCCCTCTAGCCAATAAGTGAATCGCGAAATAGGACAGTTACTAGCGTGGCACTTTATCTATTGGACGACTGGCCAGATTATTCACAGCTCTAGTGGCGGGCGGCGCCGGCGGGCGAGGTGGCCTTGGCACGACCTTATGCGGCGGCGCCGGAGCGGTCATATTCATGATGACGAGATTGTTCGTGGGAAACGTGTCAATTCCGTTGAATCTCACGCGCGCGCGCGTCGGCTGCGTCCCTGAAAATGCAACATTCAGTTTGATGTTCCAGGTGGCGCCGCGCGGAAGCGCTGCGAGCTGGCAGTTCAGAAGAGTGAGATTGATGTAGACATTCGATGTCTGGCAGGCGCCCCCTCCAGCGTCAACGGAAACGAGCTTGGTCTGCGCAGAAAGCACCTGGGTAAATTGAACGTTGCCCGCATCCTGGGTACCGGCGTTGCTTATGACCCAGGAAACGCTTTCACTTCCCTGCCCTTGCGCATAGGTTCCCTGAAGCGAAAGATCTGTGGAGACCACCGGGGTGGGAGTCGGAGTAGGTGTTGGCGGAGGCGGAGGAGGCGTAATGTCCGTTGTCACACTGGCGGTTGCATTCGCCGGGTTGGCAAGCGTCATGGTGTTGCCCTGCGCGTCCAGCGCCTGGACGGTCGCCGTGTGAACGACTCTTGAAATTAGATTGTGCGTAATGCCCACCGCCGCTGTGCTCCCGGAACTCAAGGGTCCAGCCATACAGGTGATGGAAGCAGCCGTCGTGCATGTGCCCTGGCTGGGAGTCGCGGAAACTGAGGCTGCAGCGCCTGTGGTGTAAGAGTCCACAACTACCAGCTGCGAAATGTTGGCGGTCCCTTTGTTGGTGACCGTTATTTCATACCCGGCGGTGGACTGAGCCGCAAGAGAGTTCGGGCCACTCATCGTGACCACGACGTCGGCGATGGCTGGTGGCGGCGGCGGCTGTGGTGTCACTGGGTTGGAGGGCACCGACGCAGTACTGCTTCCGATAGCGTTGCTGGCCTGAACAACGAAGGTATAGCTGGTTCCATTCGTCAACCCGTTCAACGCAGCGCCGGTTGCAATCGCGGGCGCTGTAACGCTGGTTCCGGAAGGAGAGCCGCCAATCAGGGCGGAGACGGTGTAGCTCGAGATCGGGCTTCCACCGTTATTGAGCGGGGCGCTCCAGGTTACTGTGGCGGTGGCGTTGCCGGGCTGCGCGATAACGTTAGTCGGCGGATCAGGAACAGTGATCGCCTGCGGTGTGACTGGATTGCTGGGACTGGAAAACGCGCTTGTGCCGATGGAATTCGCGGCCGCTACTGCAAATTGATACGAAACTCCATTGGTCAGTCCAGTGATCACAGCGGAAGCAGGCACCGCAGCGCTCCCTGCCGGCGGAGTAATGAACGCAGGTGGGACGGTGGAACCGTTCGAGGCAAAAGAGTTCTCGACAATGAAACTCGTGACTGCCTGGCCGTCGGCAGCAGGCGTCCAGCTAAGAGAAGCCTGTCCGTCGCCTGCAATTGCGATCAGCTGGCTAGGTGCGCCGGGTGCAGCAGGGCCCGACTGTTGCTGACCTCCAACGAGCCACCAGTGCCCCTGGCCGGTGACCTTCCCGCCGGTGGCATCGTCTGCGGCGAAAAGCGAAAGATTCGCCGGATCGAGCGCCATGCCCGTGAGGAACTGGAACCCGGTGGCATAGTCGAGCGCGACTTTCAGCGTGGCCGTGTCTACCAGGGTAATGCTGCCCGGTTTACCCACGAAAAGGTTTCGTCCATTCATTGAGGGATAGAGCTGGTCCGTCATCACGTAAGTGGGCGAGGCAGTTTGAGGGACCAGGATGCTGTTGCTCTGGCAGCGCTGATTGCCGGTGGCCGGCTTCACGCACATGTCTGCTGCGACCATGATCCATGCGGAAAGACCGTCACCTCCGAATAGATCATGACCAATGAACCCAAGACCGAAATTCTTTCTGCCATCCGGCGTTGTGCCAATGGTCTGGATGTTGCCGCACGGAAGCGGCTCGGTTTGCGGCGAGACGATCCGTATGATGTCACCGCTCGCTTTGAAGCCGACATACAAATTGCCATCCGGGCCCAGTACTGCTGAATTAGGGACGTTGCCGGGGATGCCGCATCCGGGAAGTTGCTGATGGACCGTGGTGGCGCTTCCGCCAAGAACTTCAGCATGGAGAGGATCGAGGGCGCCGTGGCCGCCGTCGCCGCCCGGCATGTAGTGCAGGCGGAAAATGCCTTGCGTGTTCGCCTGAAGATCAACAGCGTAGAGATTGTTCAAGTTTGGATCGAAGGCGAGCTCTCCAGGCTTGAACTGAACACCGGCAACAAATGCCATACAGGTGTTTACGTTCATGGTATGGACGCCAGGCGTGTCCATGTCAGGATCAAGACGGCACAAGCCGAAGCCGCCGAGATCGCTGGTCCAGAAATGGCGGTAAGGCTGGCCGGTAGCGGGATTGATTGCGGTCCCTGTCAGAACAACACCGCCGATCGGCTCAGTTACTCCGGATGCAAATTCCGTGAGGGTTCCTGCACTACGGCCGCCGTTGCTGGGTCCGTTACCGAGGTCAAACCACCGTCCCTGGGACGGAAGCTTACCCGCAGTTGGATCATCGGCGGCGAAGATGGAAAAATCTGTGGGATCAATTGCCAGTCCACCAAGGAACTCAAAGCCCGTAGCATAGTTCGGCGTCACCAGCGTGGTGACCATGTTCACGAGCGTGATGCTCGAAGGCGTGGCAACATAAATATTCGTGCCGCCGGTGTCGGGATAGATCTGATCGCTCATCACGAATGTGGGCAGCGCAGTCTGGGACTGAAAGATGTTGTGGCCACGGCAGGTGAACTGGCCATTTTGCGGGGTGAGGCACTGATCTCCATTGGCAATCACCCAAAGCGAGATTCCATCGCCTCCGAAGAGGTCATGTCCGATCCACGCGAGACCGAAGTTTTTCGTCTGGTCGGGCGTGCTGCCGATCATCTGCACATTGCCGCATGGAAGCGGGTCAGTCTGCGGAGAATTGATGCGCACGATGTTTCCGCTGCGCTTAAAAGCAATGTAGAGATTCCCGTCCGGGCCCAGCACCGCAGAGTTGGGAGTATTACCGGGAATCACACAGCCCTGAGTGCCGTTGCGTCCTGTGAGACCGTTGCCTCCCAGCACCTCCTGATGGATCAGATCCAGAGCGCCATGACCACCATCGGCTGTGGGGACGTAGTGCAGCCGATAAACACCCTGAGTGTTGGATTGAACGTCGACGGCATAGATATTGTTGAGGCTGGGATCAAACGCCAGCTGGCCGGGCTTGAATGCCACACCTGCGACGAAAGGCAGACATGTGTTGATATTCACCGAGTGCGGGCCCGGAGTATCGATATCGGGATCCAGGCGGCACAGGCCGAAGCCTCCCTGATCGCTGTTCCAGAGATGGCGATAGGGTTTGCCGGTCTGCGGATTCACAGCGCTGCCGCTGAGAATAAGCCCACCCAGCGGCTCAGTAACTCCGGTTGCGAAGGGCGTGCGGACTTGGGCCATCGCCGTGGGATTCGCAAGTCCGCTCCACAGTGCCAGACCAATCCAGAACTTTGCCGCCAGATCAACCATGATGTTGATCCAGGGCTTCAATGATGTGGTGAACTTTGCTTCTGCCGTGCTTGCGAGATCCAGCATCGTGTAATTCCCTTCCGGCTCAAATCAGCCATTCCTGCAACGCTCAGAGCTAAAACAACTCAGTGCGCCGCATATCTCCCGGTCAGCGGAGCACACCCTCGCCTCTC
>JBAIYI010000447.1:0-11392 GCA_037915955.1 Terriglobales bacterium | reverse complement strand
GTCTGGCGTGGGCAACCGGCGGGCAGGAACGCCCTGTCCATCAACAACATCGAATCAAATGCTCCGCTTGTTGATCATCTTCGCAGCAACTCTCGCCCCGGCTCAGGCCGCCCGCCAGGCGGAAGTGTCGCTGCCTCAGGTGCAGGCGCAGAGCGCTCAGGAACGCGATGAATATCTTGCCGCCTCCCGGTTGGTTGGCGGCCAGATGAGCGAGGAGGCAGCGGACGAGTTTGCCGCTCGTTATCCTGCAAGCGCCTTGCGTGTCTATCTTTATTCCAAGGCGCTGCGTGATTACCAGGCGGAGAATAATCCCCCCAAGGTGCTCTCCACCGCTCAAAAAGTGCTGGCCATCAATCCCGATCATGACGTTGCCTTGGTCCTCACCGCCACCGTGCTGGCGGACGAACTCGAGAGCGATGATAAAGACCGCGGAAGGAAAGTTGAGGAGATCAAGCGCTCAGCCGAACGTGGCATCAAGAACTTGAACAGCGGTGTTCTTCCCGCGGTTACCGGCACGCCGGAGCAGATTGAGGTTTACCGCACCACGCTGCTTTCCATGGCATACAGTGCGCTCGGGATCATGCGGCTGAAAACCGGCGATGACGGCGGCGCGGAAAAAGACCTGATGATGGCCGCAGGCCTGGTCAAGGTTCGACCCGACCCTTACATCTGGTATCACCTCGCGCTGGCGCAGGACCATCGCAGGAAATACGGAGCAGCCCTGGCTTCGGTCGAACAGGCGCTTCAGCTCTCGAGTTCGCTTCCTGATCTCCAGAAGCTCGCCGAGATCGAGCACGACCGGCTCTCCGGCCTCGCGGGCCGCGGATCGCGCCAGGGGACCGGACCACAATAGATGTAGCAGTATGATCACTGACCTCCACATCCTGGAAGACGCGCTGCAGCACCAGTTCAGCTCGCCTGAGCTTCTTGAACGCGCTCTCACCCACAGCTCACACGCGCATGAAGAAGCAAAAGCGCCCGGCGCCGAGCCCGGTCTTGAGGTCCAGGATAATGAGCAGCTTGAATTCTTAGGTGACGCAGTCCTGGGTTTCGTGACCAGTGAATTGCTGTTTGCGCGCTTCCCGGGATTTCATGAAGGCCAGCTCTCAAAATTAAAGGCGCATCTGGTCAGTGCCGGGCATCTGGTAAGTGTGGCCATTCGGCTCCAGCTTGGAAAATATCTTCGTCTTGGACGTGGCGAAGAGCGCAGTGGTGGCCGCCACAAGTCCACCCTGCTCTCTGACGCGCTGGAGGCCATCATCGCCGCCATGTTTCTGGATGCTGGGCTGGAAAGAACTCGCGCCTTCATCATCCGCGAGATCCTTGCCCCCGAACTGGAGCGTGTGCGTACCGAGAGCGAGAACGAATTCAGCCTGGCCGATTACAAATCCGCTCTGCAGGAATTGCTGCAGTCTTCCGGCAGGCTTCAGCCCGTCTATGCCACGGTGAAGGAAGAAGGTCCCGATCACCGCAAAACTTTTACCGTTGAGGCACGTATATTCCCCCAGGGGCAGAACAAGCCCGAGTACGTGGCGCGCGCTGAAGGCGCGACCAAAAAGAAAGCGGAGCAGCTGGCGGCGAAGCAGGCGCTCGACCATCTGCGCGCCCAGGTGGAACAGGCATGAACGGGCAAGACGAAACCATCATCCATCCCGAACAGCAGCAGGAAGCTGCAGCCGCTCCTGCCCCGGCTGTCGCTTCTGAAGCTTCTGCGGAACCCGCAACGTCGCCTCAGCAGCCTCAGCCCTCTCCGTCGCGGAAGCGCGCGTCCTCTCCTGCGCAGGGTCCCGTTGGAGTGCAGTTTATTTTGTCCGTGCTGGTGATCGTTATGTTCCTGATCACCTTTGTGATTCAGGCGTTCCGGGTTCCATCAGAGTCCATGGAAACCACCCTGCTCACGGGAGATTTTCTTCTCGCCGATAAGGTTCACTTCGCGGAAAGCGGTATCCTTTCGCGCTGGCTGATGCCGTACCGTCCCATTCATCGCGGTGACATTATTGTCTTTCATTATCCGGTGGATCCTTCGCAGTACTTTGTGAAACGCGTGATCGGGGTTCCCGGCGACCACATTCATCTCGAAAATAAAACCGTCTTCATCAACGGCGTCCCTCAGGACGAGAGCTACGTCAACCGGGTGCGTTCACCCTTCGACTACTACCGCGACAACTTTCCCACGTCGCTCTTTCGCACCTCGGACATTGACAGGCATTGGTGGCGCGAAATTCCCAGACATCTTGAAGGCCGTGACCTGGTTGTGCCGCAAGGCCAGTACTTCGTTATGGGAGATAATCGCGATCGCAGCCTGGACAGCCGCTACTGGGGTTTTGTCCCTGAGGCCAATATCACCGGGCGTCCGCTGGTGATCTATCTTTCTGTCACCGATGGCGGCGAAGCTGAAGGCAGCACTCCGAATGATAAACTCATACATTCGGGACAGTTACTCGCCCACATGCTGCAGTTTGCCCGCTGGGGGCGCATGTTCCGTCTTGTGCAGTAGCACCATCCCGCAACCAGGAAAAGCATCGATTTGGCTGAGACACGACAGGTAAAAACCAGGCCGGAAAAGCCGCCCAAGGAGACTACTCCCGAATCCATTGCCAGCATTGCTTCCGTGCTGGTCTCGGGACTCTTCATAATTACGTTCATTGTCCAGGCCTTTGAGATTCCTTCCGGCTCCATGGAGAACACGCTGCTCGTGGGCGATCATGTGTTTGTTGATCGCCTCACACCCACGCGCAAGGCCAGCTACATGCCGGTGATCCCCTATCGCGACATCAAGCACGGCGACATCGTCGTCTTCCTTCATCCCCGCGAACCGGGCATGTACGTAGTGAAACGCATCCTTGGACTGCCCGGCGACAAGCTGCACCTGGAAGCAGGCCGTCTGTTCATTAATGGTAGGCCAATTCGCGAGCCGTACCTGAACCCAAATTATTATTACGACGCCTACCGCGACGAGTTTCCCGCCGTTTCGCCCGTCGGGCAGCGCGACATTGAAATGAAATATCCGGAATGGCCTTTGCTCATGTCGGCCGCTATCAACGGGCGCGACATCGTGATCCCGAAAGACAGCTACTTCGGCATGGGCGATAACCGCGCCCGCAGCCTCGACAGCCGCTACTGGGGCTTTATCCCCAAGGACAATGTAGTCGGCCGGCCGCTGTTTATTTACTGGGCATTTGATACCCCGGAAGATCAGTATCAGCGCACCTCGCTCGGCGACCGGGCAGCTTTCCTGTTGCACATCGTCACGCACTTTTTTGGCGACACGCATTGGTCGCGCATGTTTCATATTGTTCGCTGATTAAAATCCCCCGCAGGAAATTAAATCTTGATCGAAACGAAAAAAGAGGCGCCGAAAAAAGAACAGCCGAAGGAGACCTTCCCTGAGTCCATTGCGGGCTTTGCCTCTGTGTTTGTCTCAGGGCTCTTCATCATTACCTTCGTTATTCAGCATTTCGAGATTCCCTCCGGCTCCATGGAACACACCCTGCTGATCGGCGATCACGTCTTTGTTGACCGCCTGGTCTCAACCGGCAAGGCCTTTCCGCGGCCGCTGCTTCCCTATCGTGCGCCCAAGCGCGGCGAAATCACGGTATTCGTCTCTCCCGCAGAGCCGGGTCTTTATCTGGTCAAGCGAATCATTGCCGTTCCAGGTGACAAAATTCACTTGCACAACGGCAAGGTTTACCTGAACGGAGTCGAACAGAACGAGCCCTACGTGGTGCGCGACGAGAACACGATTCCGTCCACCTTCCGTGACGACTTCCCTGCCCGCGGCATCATTCCGCCCGATGCAACCCTGCAATGGCGCATGGAACTACCGCAGTACATTGAAGGCCAGGACCTGCTTGTGCCGCAGGATCACTTCTTCGCCATGGGAGATAATCGCGACCACAGCTATGACAGCCGCTACTGGGGTTTCATCCCGAAAGAAAACATTGTCGGCCGGCCATTGTTCATCGCGTGGTCACTCAACCAGACGGAGCAGGATTTCCCGCCTAACCCCAGCATGGGAGAGCGCGTCACTTCGTTTCTCAAGACCACGTTTCATTTCTTCACTCTTACGCGCTGGAACCGCGTCCTTCGGCTGGTGCATTGATGGGATTGTTCACGGGCAAAACCGGAAGAAGGATCACCATCGCAGCGCTCGTGCTGCTGCTGGTCTTCATCTTTCTGCCGCCCAATCTCAACGGCGTGCGCTTCCGTGACACTCTCGCCGGTTCCCTGAGCAATGCCCTTGGCCGTCAGGTCACCATCGGACAGGTGAAGTACCGCGTGCTGCCGCGGCCCGGTTTTGAACTTTACGATCTGCGCGTGATGGATGATCCCGCCTTCAGCGCGGAACCGCTGATCAACTGCGGGAAGGTGAAAGCTGACCTGCGCCTCATGTCGCTTTGGCAGGGCCGTCTCGAAATCGCCAACCTCAAGCTCAGTGACGACGAATCGCCCGCCAGCCTGAATCTGGTGTATGCCAACGGACACTGGAACCTGGAATCGCTCCTGTTCCGTGCGGAGCAGGTGCCCAGCGCTCCCACCGCCAAGCGCCGCGCGGAAGGACGGCCACGGTTTCCTTACATTGAAGCCACCTCTGGGCGCATCAACCTGAAGATCGGCCCCGAAAAGAAGCCCTTCGCCATCACCAACACCGATCTTGCTTTCTGGCTTGCCGCAGAAGACGTGTGGCACGTCCGCCTCAAGGGGCAGCCCGTGCGCACGGACATGAACCTGAATGACACCGGTCTGCTGCGCCTTGAAGGCGACCTTCGCCGTTCGCGCGAGCTGCGCGACATGCCCGTGCGGCTGGATGTTTCATGGGACAAAGCTCAACTGGGCCAGTTCACCAGCCTGATCATGGGTCACGATAGCGGCTGGCGCGGAGGCGTGAATGCCGGCGCCCAGGTCACAGGCACCCCGGCTAACCTGCGCATCGTCGCCACGGCTGATCTCACTGAGTTCCGCCGTTACAACATCAACCGCAACCAGATGCCCCGGCTGCACACGCGCTGCCTGGGCGGGTATGTGCATGAAGTTCTGGACCTGAGATGTGACACGCCGCTCGATCCCGGCGGTCTCCTCATCACGGGCAAATGGGCTGCGTCCTCTCCGCGGGATTATGACGCTTCCCTGGTCGCCACGCGCGTGCCCCTTTCCATCCTGACCACGGCTGCGCGCCACACCTGGGGCAATCTGCCGGACGATCTCTCAGCCACCGGCGACTTCAATGCTGCGTTCGGATTTCACTCGCACAACGGCAAGCGCGACTGGCACGGCACCGGCATGACCACGCCGTTCCTGCTGCAGTCCGCATCTGCTGACAAGCCATTCCCGGTGAGTCCCATTCGCTTCCATGTGGGACCGGCGGAGCAGCCTGCGGCATTTGTCGCCCGCAAGAGCAAGAAAGCCGCGCAGCCTGCGGCCACTTCTCAAGACGATTCACTCACCGTCGATACCTTTTCCGTCCAGCTCGGCCCGTCTACGACGCTTGAAGTCCGGGGTTCCGCCGACAACAAAGGTTACTGGGTCGGCGGTAAGGGGATGGTGCCGCTGGAGCGCCTTTTAACCTTTGGCAAGGCGATGGGGCTGAACAGTGATCTCAACAACATAACGGCTTCAGCCATTGTCGACCTCAACGTCTCCAGCCCATGGCCCACTTTCACCGCGCCAACTCTGCGCGGTACCGCTCACCTGCAAAACGTGGCGGCGTGGATCCCCGGCATCAAGGACCGCCTGCTCCTATCGGAAGCTGACGCCCAGGTCAGCGAGGTAGAGTTCGTCCTGGCGAAAATTAACGCGAAGTTCGAGCACGCAGCGGTAGGTTTCACAGGCAATGTGAGCCGCCCATGGTCATGCCAGCCCAAGCAGGGCCCGTGTCCGCTGGAATTTGATCTTCATTCCGAATCGCTCAACACGCAGGACATCGCCGCTCTGCTGGGCGCAGGCGATAAGAGCTGGAACCTCCCTTTCTTCTCTGACAGCTCGCATCTTCCTGACTTCCGCGCCAGTGGCAGTCTCTCTGTCGCGCAATTCAATCTTGCCGGAGTTCCAATGGAAAAGTTCGCCGCAAAAGTCGAAATCGGCGATCATGCGATGTTGCTGAGCAAAATCAATGCCCGGCTCAGCAGCGGCGCCGTGGATGGCGAGTGGCACGCTGACTGGACGGCTTCACCGCCGCATTTCACCATTGCCGGGACGGCCAACGGCGTTGCGCTGGACAAATTGGACACATCCAATCCTGACCTGACACTGCTGACGTCCTGGCTGAGCGGTCGGGCGGACATGAAATACGCCTTCAAGTTTGACGGCGCATCGCCCGCCGATATGGCCGCCAATGCCGCCGGAAAAATCGAATATGTGGTGAACAACGGGCTCTCGCGGGCCATGGCCCTGGATGGCACAAAGCCTTTGCATTTCCAGAGCTTACAGGGGGTACTAGAACTTGAGAAACATGCCTTGCGAGTGCTTCCGGGCAAAGTCAAAGCAGAAAACCGCATCTATGAGATGAGCGGAAACATATCCCTGGCTGACAAGCAGGCAAAGTTGCGGCTCACCAGCGGCGGCACGCATTGGGACATTACCGGGTCCCTCGACAAGCCGCAGGTGACCGGACCGGCGCCCACAGCCCAGGCAGCGTCCGCACGCTCACGATGAATTCAACCACGCTTGTGATCCCAACACTCTTGTTGCTGTGCATTCTTGCGATTGCCGGCCGGCCAACCAACGCCGCTGGCTTCTCCCCGCAGCAGTCTGCCACCGCGCACAACTCCAACGGCAGCTCTCACCGCCTCGCAGCGAGCATGCAGAACAAGCTCGACTACATTCAGCAGAACGGAGCTCGTTCCCAGCCCGATCAGCGGCCCACCGTAATGACGGAAGAAGAAGCAAACGACTATCTGGCTGCCGGATATGTGCAGCTTCCGCAGGGTGTGAAGAAAGTCAGGCTGCAGGGAGCCTCTGGTGCCATCACGGCATTTCTCACCGTAAACTTTGACGAGATCAAGGCCGGACAGAAAGCTTCCAACCCGCTTCTGGGCCTCTTCAGCGGCACACATGACGTAACCGTGGAATCCGATGCCAGGGCTGTCGGGCGCCAGGGCACAGTTCATGTGAAGAGCGTCTATCTCGATGGAACCGAGATTCCGCGTATGGCATTGGAGTTTTTTGTGGAGCGCTACATCACTCCCAAATATCCCAATGTCGGCTTGGACTCGCAGTTCAAAATGCCCGACCGCATTGACACGGCCACCGTCGGCTATCACAAGCTCACCGTCACGCAGAAATAGGCTTCACGCCGGAGACATTCCGGCTGTTTTTTGTTCTACTTGTCTGCTGAGGAGCAGAGATCAATGACAGCCCGATTCTCCGGCAGTGTTGCGCTTATCACCGGCGGTACCGGCGGACTCGGTCGCGCCGTAAGCCTGGCCTTCCTGAAAGAGGGCGCTTACGTGATCGCCACCTACATCAAGGAAGACGAAGCTGAAGCCCTGCGTGATGCCGTGGGTACAAACGCTCACCTCGAATTGCTTCCGCTCGACGCGAGCAACGAAGACGCCTGTCGCAATCTGGTGGATGGCATCACCGCCCGCTACGGCCATCTCGATGTCCTGGTCAACACCATTGGCGGTTACGCCGGCGGAAAATCACTTTGGGAAACCGATCCTAAGACATACAAGCTTATGTTCATGCTCAATGCGGAGGCCGGATTCACTCTGGCGCGGGTGGTTGCTCCCGCCATGCTGAAGCGCAAGAGCGGATCCATCGTGAATATTGCGGCCAAAGCAGCATTCGATCACGCGTCGGGAGCTGCAGCGTACGCCGCGTCCAAGTCAGCCGCGCTGGCTCTCTTCGATTGCATGGCTCAGGACCTGAAGGGCACCGGCGTGCGCGTGAACTCAATCCTGCCCAGTATCATTGACACGGAACCCAATCGCAAAGCCATGCCCGGCGCTGACTTCAGCAAGTGGCCCAAGCCGGAGGAGATTGCCCGCGTGATTCTGTTCCTGTGCAGCCCCGAAGCGGCGGTGGTGCATGGCGCGGCCATCCCGGTCTATGGCCAAAGTTGACCGGCTACATGGCGCTTTTCGTCACAATCTGAGCGTGAGCGGGGTAAAGAAGTGTTAAAGCGTATCTCAACTTCGCAGGAAATTTGGTCGCAGGCGCTACAATATTGATTATTGAAGGCTTTGCCTGTTGCTGGGAGTAGAAGTAGTAAGTATGGCTCCTGCAAGCCGCAACAGGCTCGCTCCGGCCATAGAGATGGGAACCTGGGTCCCTCAGCCCGCACGCTCTAGCGCCGGTTCCCTAAACTGCTCCGAGGGTAACTGACCGATGTGGATTGTCCGGCTGGCGCTTAATCGCCCCTATACGTTCATTGTGATGGCGCTGCTGATTCTTATTCTCAGCCCGATCGTCATCATGAGGACGCCGGTCGATATTTTCCCGGATATCAACATCCCGGTCATCAGCATCATCTGGCAATTTCAGGGGATGTCCGCGCAGGAGATGGCGGACCGCATCGTCAGCAACACGGAACGCGGCCTCACCACTCTGGTCAATGACATTGAACATATCGAGACGCAGGCCATGGACGGCCGCGCCATCGAGAAGGTTTTTTTTCAGCCCAACGCCAACCTGCAGACGGCGATCGCGCAGGTCGTAGCCATCTCGCAGACCTCAGTGCGTTCCCTGCCCGCCGGCACCAACCCGCCGCTGATCATCGTCTATTCGGCCTCGAGCGTGCCCATAGTTCAGGTGGGCGTCAGCAGCAAATCGCTTTCTGAGCAGGCACTGAACGATCTTTCCGTCAATTTCATCCGTCCCCAGATGACGACCATCCCGGGAGCTGCCATTCCCTTCCCCTATGGCGGCAAACCTCGAGTGGTGGCCGTGGACCTTGATACCGCAGCGCTCCAGGCCAAGGGACTGACTCCTGTGGACGTGGTGAACGCGATCAACGCTCAGAACCTGATTCTCCCCTCAGGCACGGCCAAGATCGGCGACTTGCAGTATGAAGTGCAGATGAATGGCAGCCCCGGCAAAATCGCCGAATTGAACAACCTGCCCATCAAAACTGACAATGGAGTCACCACCTATATCCGTGACGTGGCCAACGTGCGGGACGGCTTCTCGCCCCAGACCAACATCGTGCGCCAGGACGGCCTGCGCGGCACATTGATCACGGTCATGAAAAACGGCGGAGCCTCCACGCTGGATATTGTCGCCAACCTGAAGAACGTCCTGAACAAGCTGCGGCCGACTCTGCCGGAAGATCTTTCGCTCAATCTCCTGTTTGACCAGTCTCTGTTCGTTCGCGCCTCGATCAGCGGCGTAATCAAGGAAGCACTCACCGCCGCCTGCCTCACCGCGGTGATGATCCTCCTCTTTCTGGGAAACTGGCGCAGCACGCTGATCATCGCCATTTCCATCCCGCTTTCCATCCTCTGCTCGGTCATTTTGCTCAGTGCGCTCGGCCAAACCTTCAACATCATGACTCTGGGAGGTCTGGCGCTGGCCGTCGGGATCTTGGTGGATGACGCAACCGTCACCATCGAAAACATCGAGCGCTATCTTGTCTCCGGCACACCGCTGATTCCTGCGATTCTCGAAGGCGCGGCGCAGATCGCTGTTCCCGCCTTTGTTTCCACGCTCTGCATCTGCATCGTGTTTGTGCCAATGTTCTTCCTGGCTGGCGTGGCACGGTACCTGTTCGTCCCCCTCGCTGAAGCTGTTGTCTTCGCGATGCTCGCCTCCTATGTGCTCTCGCGAACCCTGGTGCCCACGCTGCTCATGTATTTTCTGCGTGGCCATGAGCACGATGAAGACGCCGAGCCGAGCGGGATTTTCGCTCCGCTGCAGCGTTTTCAGCGCTGGTTCGTGGCCGGCTTCGAACGGTTGCGCACTTCTTATCACGATACCCTCTCAGTCTGTCTTGAACACCGCCGCGTTTTCATAACCGTCTTTCTCGCCTTCTGTGTATTGTCAGTCGGGCTGGTCTATTTCCTTGGCCAGGATTTCTTTCCCAGCGTGGATGCGGGCACTTTCCGGTTGCATGTTCGCGGACGCGCCGGCCTGAGAATCGAAGAGACCGCGCGGCTGTGCGATCAGGTAGAGAACTATTTGCGACAGGAAATCCCGAAAGAAGAACTGGTTACGATCCTGGACAACATTGGCTTGCCTTACAGCTCGATTAACAACTCGTACAGCACGGCAGGAAGTATCGGCACCTCAGACGCCGAGATTCTGGTTTCGCTGAACCAGGAAAAGCATCACCCCACAGATGATTACGTGAAGCGCCTTCGCGAGCAGCTTCCAAAGCAATTTCCCGGAGTGGAATTCTTCTTCCAGCCTGCGGATATCGTCAGCCAGATCCTCAATTTCGGACTGCCCTCGCCAATCGATATTCAGTTGATCGGCAAGAACCAGGCGAAAAATTACCAGCTTGCTCAGGAGCTGGCGAACGAACTGCGGCACGTTCCCGGTGCGGTGGATGTTCACGTCCAGCAATTGATGAACAGTCCGGCGCTTCGCCTCAACGTTGACCGCAGCCGCGCGCAGCAGGTCGGCCTCGATCAGCGCGATGTCGCCCAGAACCTGCTGGTTTCACTCAGTGGCAGCTTCCAGACATCGCCCACCTTCTGGCTCAATCCAGAAAACGGCGTGACCTACAGCGTTGCCGTGCAGACTCCGGAATACAAAGTCGATTCACTGCAGGCGCTGGCAAATACGCCGATCGTCTCGCCGAAGGCGCCGGCCTCCCAAGTTCTGGCGAACCTCGCCACCATTACTCCTGGCTCGACTCCCGCAGTAGTCTCGCACTACAACATTCAGCCGGTGATTGACGTTTACGGCAGTGTGCAGGGGCGTGATCTGGGCGGTGTGGCCAAAGATACCCGCCGCATCGTGGCGGCCTTCGAACAGAAACTCCCCAAGGGTACATCCATGGTGCTTCGCGGCCAGGTCCAGACCATGACAGACTCATTCACCGGACTGGGCTGGGGCCTGCTGATGTCCATCGTGCTGGTTTATCTGCTGATTGTGGTGAATTTTCAGTCCTGGCTCGATCCCTTCATTATCATCACCGCCCTGCCAGGCGCTCTGGCCGGGATCGCCTGGATGCTTCTGCTGACGCATACCACTCTGAATGTCCCCTCCATGATCGGCGCGGTCATGTGCATGGGAGTGGCCACGGCCAACAGTATTCTTGTAATTTCATTTGCTCGCGAGCGTATGGCCCAGGGCCTGAATGCCTGGGAAGCGGCGCTGGAGGCTGGCTATACGCGTATGCGTCCGGTCGCGATGACGGCCTTGGCCATGATCATCGGCATGATCCCCATGGCTCTGGGCCTGGGTGAAGGCGGCGAGCAGAACGCTCCGCTCGGACGTGCGGTGATCG
>JBAIYI010000160.1:0-1659 GCA_037915955.1 Terriglobales bacterium | reverse complement strand
GACCAGCGGAAGCGCTGCCGCATGAGGCCGTTTGCGGTAGTCGGCGCTTCAGTGAAGGCCAGCGCACGATCTTCATTCACCACCTGCCAGCCATTCTCCAGCAGTGACATGGTCAGGTCAGCGTCTTCTGCAACCGTATCCGTGTGATAGCCGCCCGCCTGCTTTACCGCCGCAAGCCGCCACGCGCCGATGGCTCCTGGCACCACGCTGACTGCGCCAAACACGTTGAGCGCGCGCCGCTCAAAGTTCTGGCTGGTGATGTATTCCAGCGCCTGCCAGCGTGTCCATAGATTTACTCGGTTGCCAACCTTTGCGTTGCCCGCGACGGCGGCGACAGTTGAATCGGCGAAATGAGGTACCAGGAGTGAAATTGCGGTGGGCGCGATCATTGTATCGGCATCGATGCCGACATAAATTTCATCGTCCGTGAATTTCAGCGCGTGGTTCAGGGCCTCGGCCTTGCCTGCATTCGTCTTGGTCAACAGAAGCACGCGACCCGCAGCTATTTCCGTCTTGAATTTTTCGCGGACAACTTCGGATGTGCGGTCTTTCGAACCGTCATCTACCACAATGGTGCGCAGCCGGGGGTAGTCCGAAGCCAGCACGGACCGAACCGTGTGCTCGATGACCTTCTCTTCGTTATAGGCAGGAATAATGACGGTGACTTGCGGCTGAAAGCCCGGAGCATGAGGTGGGCCAGCGTTACGCAAACGGTCATAGGTCGCGAGCGCGCCGATGCCGAGCAGCCGTCCGCTCATCAGCAGGTCGCCGAGCAGGAAAACCCAATAGATGAAAACGCCGAGCACGTTCAGGATGGTGAACGTTACGGCATCCAGACGCGCGGAGAGAATTTCACCCGGAGCAAGCTGCGGCATCACGTCAGCCCGTTTTTTGCCCAGCAGTTCTTCCACGCTTACCACCTTGAAGCCGTTGTTGCGAAGCCCCTCGATGAGCAGAGGAAGAGCCTTGATGGTGGCTTCACGGTCGCCGCCGCCATCGTGCAGCAGGATGATGTTTCCGCAGATCGGCGGCTCGTGCGTCTTGCAGGAACTGGTCGCGTACTTGTTGGCCTGGCTGAGCACGTCGGCCACAATTTCGTCGGGCTTGCGGCCGCGCTGCCAATCGTCGGGATCAATCTTGGATCCGATAGTGATGTAACCCAGGTTCTGCACGTGCTCAATGGGGCGTACCTGGTCGGCAACGTCCGGTTCCTGATCAATCGAGTACGGCGGGCGGAAATAAAGCGGCTTGACGCCAAGCTTGCTGGCAAACAGGCGCTCGGTTACGTTCAGCTCCAGGTCTACATAGCGCCGCGAAACTTCACTGATGTTCGGGTGCGTGAAGGTGTGGTTCCCGATGGCGTGGCCTTCGTCGTAAATACGTTTGGTCAGCCCGGGAAATTTTTGCGCTTGCAGCCCGATGAGGAAGAAGGTGCCGGTTACATTCTCGCGCTTCAGGATATCGAGGATGCGCGGCGTATAGGCCGGGTCTGGCCCGTCGTCAAAGGTAATGGCAACTTCCTTTTGCTTTGCGCCGTACTGGTTAAGTTCGTACGGCTCGGGTAGCGTGGTCATGGTTTCTTCCACCACCATGCGGGTGTCTGGATCGAGCTTGACGTCGCGCTCGCCAGGGCTGGGCTGCTTGCTCACGTAAAGGATG
>JBAIYI010000887.1:0-6989 GCA_037915955.1 Terriglobales bacterium | reverse complement strand
TGTTCCTTCGTGTCCTTTGTGGTGAACGCCTTTGTTTTTCAATTTTCAAAGAACTTGCACTTCCTCGGCCTGGGCCGACAATCTACTTTACCTTATATTCGCCCCTACGCAAACTATTTTCTTGACAATTGCTCGCCATGCGCTAACATGGATTCGTTATTGATTCGTCCTCAGCCCCGGCCTTCGCGCTGGGGCTTTCGTGTTTCTGGGCTGTGAACCTCTGCTTGTCGGCAGAGGGGTCGCAAAACTTAAAAAGGAGCAAAACTGACTATGTGGGATCCCCGAGAAGACCCCCTCGGCTTCATTAAAGAGGAATTCGAAAGATGGAACGGTGCCCCCAGGATCGATCAGCTTGAGATCGAGAAGGAGCGTGACCAGCGCCGCCTCCGCGAACGTCAGGAGCAACTGCGCCAGCAATGGGACTCCACCGAGGAAGGCCGCGCCTTCCAGCAGCTTGCGGAAAGCTTCGCCGTTTGCCGCGAAATAGTAGAGCAGTCGCCTGAAGCCGTCTCCCAGGCAGAAGAATACGGCCCCGAAAAGCTCGATGTCTATGCCCGCCTGCGCGCCAACCTCGCCAAGGCCAACCAGACGCCCCGCTGCTGCTTCATCAAGGCCAGCGGCGACCTGTGCAAGGCTCCCAAGATGAAAGGCCAGCAATACTGTTGCATGCACCTGGCCATGACCAAGACGAAAGAATACGCCCTGCCGCCGCTCGACGACGCCAACGCCGTCCAGGTGGCCATCACCCAGTGCGCCCGCGGCCTGCTGGAGGGCACACTCGACGAAAAACGCGCCATGAAACTGGCCTACTTCCTCCAACTCGCTGTCACCAACGTCAGCCGTGTCGCCTTTGAGCCTGATTATGAAATCGAGGAGTGAATGGAACTGCCGCAACACTCAAGGCGAGCGTCGCCCGACCAGGCGGCAAGAGACCCTGCACGTTGTGATTGGTGGCAAAGCGCGAGCATAGCGCAGGCACGATTTCACGATTGCAAATTTCGTCAGCAGAGCGCGCTCTCTGGATTCCGATGTCAGCGATTCCAGTGGTCACGAGAAAACCCATAAGGGTGGAGCAGACCCTTTAGGTCTGCGGTAACGCTGCTTTGAGCGCCGTTTGGACCGGAGCGGTTGGATCTGCTGTGTCGATGAATCGTGCGATTCGATTGCGCTGTGGCATACGGCGAGCCAGCAAAGAAAATCACTCAGTTCGGCTGATTCCTTTTCTCCGTCAGATCTCAAGCAAGTCTTTGCCGACAATCACCGTACCGCGGAAGTGAGTGCGCGCCGCATCTATCCACATTTGATCGGTGACCTCTGGATCGTCCGCCGGCACCAGATGAGAGAGGACCAGAGTCTTGACGCCGGCTTCCTGGGCCACGCGGCCGGCATCTTCGGCTGAGGTTTGGTGAGCGATAATGCTCGCCTTGAGGGCTGAAGCGTTTGGCACGCGGGCCACGAGACGATCGACTGCAGGCACGTAAAGCACGGAATGCACCAGTACGTCTGCACCCGTTGCCAGTTTCACCAGGTTATCCGATCGCGTGGTGTCGCCGGAAATGACGATGGAACGGTCGGCGCCGTCGAAGCGATAGGCAAACGCCGGAACCACGGGCGGATGGTGCACGAGCGTCGCCGTCACCCTCAGGTTTTCATCGCGCATGACCAGACCACCGTCGCGCAGCTCGTGGACATGAACGAGCGGTACGAGTGGTACTCTGCCTTCATTCGCGATTCGGGTGTCAATGTCGTAGGCGTTCATTTCGAAGAACAGCCTGGTCATCTTCGCGAGCGGCGGTGGCCCCCAGGTATCCACGCGTGTGCTGAGCCCGGCGGTCCAGGCCAGCCAAATCAGATTCCCATAGTCCGCATTGTGGTCGGAATGCTGGTGGGTCAGGAAGATGTGACGTAGCGTGGGCAGGGGCACGTCAGCGAAGACCAGCTGTCGTGCGACGCCGTTGCCGCAATCGATCACATATGCTTTGTTGTTGCTGATGATGACTTGAGCGGATGCTGAACTCGCTTTTCGTGGTCTCGGTCCGCCACCTGTCCCCAGAAGGATCAGTCTGGTCTTTGCACTCTGGGACTCGCTTCTGCGCGGGAGCAATGCTCCTCCCGCCAGCGTGATGGTACCTGCAAGAAACGAGCGTCGACTGAGATCTCGCATGTGAGGCTCCTTAGCATCGAATTCTACGTCGGCCATACACGCACGAATATCCCGGGTTGGAGTCCTTCATTTATCCACCGGGACGACAGGGAAAGTCTTTGCCGGCATCGACTCAGGCGGGCCTCAAATAAGCCGCTACAATGCAAAATTACTCATACCTTAGAGCCGTCATGGGATCTACCCTGGTGGCCCGGCGAGCTGGAATATAAGAAGCACCCAGCGCAACCGTGAGCATGACCAAAGCGGTGCCGATTAACGTTACCGGATCACCCGGTTTGATTTCATAAAGCTGGCTGCTCAGAAAACGCATCAAGACCCAGGCCCCAAGCAATCCGATCGTCGCGCCTGCAATTGCCAGCCTGGCTCCCTGCTTTAAAACCAGCAGCAAAATGGCCTGCGGCTCTGCTCCCAGTGCGGCGCGAACTCCTATTTCCTGTGTGCGACGGCTCACCGAGTAAGACATCACGCCGTAAATGCCGATTAGGGTGAGCAGAAGGCCAACTCCGGCAAAAGCAATGAGCAGCCAGGTGTGAAATTTCGGCTCAGAGACTGTGGCCGATACTACCTCGGCCATCGTCTTCACGTCGGTGATCGGCAGGTCTTTGTCAACCGACCATACGCTTCGCTGTAGCAGAGAGGTAAGGCTTGTGGTATCGCTCTGGCTGCGAATGACCACGTAGAGATTTCGCATTGGGCCCTGCAAAAGAGAAAAATAAATTTCGGGACGGGCTGGCAAGCCGGGACGTACGTCACGTGTGTCCGAAACCACGCCTACAATCTCATATTGCTCTTTTGAGTCACTGCTAATCCGCATGGTTCGTCCCACCGGATTTTTTCCGGCAAAGTAGCGGCGCACCATGGCCTCATTCACAATCATGATTCTAGGAGCGCCGTTGGCATCGCGATCAGTGAAGAACCTGCCTGCGAGCAGGCGAATTCCCATCGTTTCAAGAAATCCAGGAGTAATCGAGCGGACCTGAATGGTTTCGATTTTGTCACCGATTCCCGAGACCGCAGGATCCAGGGACATCAGCGACGTGTCCTCCATCACGGCGGTTCTGCTTATGCCAACCTGTGCCACGCCCGGTTGAGCGCGTAAAGCGGCGAGTAGCTTCTGGATGAATATCCTCTGTTGGTCGTCCTTTGCGTAGTTGGTGAGGTTGAGGTGCAACTTTGCGGTGAGCAGGTGGTCCGTGCGGAAACCTGTATTGACCCGAAGCTGGCGGATAATACTCTGCGCCATGAGTGCCGCGCCTGTCAGCAACACCAGAGCCAGCGCAACTTCGGTCACGGCAAGAATGCTGCGCATGGAGAATCGCCGTTTGCCCGCCGGCGCGTTTGTATTCTCCTTGATGGATAGATTCAGATCAGTGCGCGACGCGTGCACGGCAGGCGCCAGCCCGCAAATGATTCCCGTAGCGCTGGCAATGATGAACGCGATTGACGCCATCCATGGGGACACAGTCACTTCATGGAGCCGGGCAAAATCATTGGGTGCCAGTAACCGGAAAGCCCTTACTCCACCCATGGCCGCGGCCAGCCCGCAAAGACCTCCGGCCAGGGACAGGACCAGGCTTTCAATCAGAAGCTGCCGGATGATGCGAAGACGGCTGGCGCCAAGCGCTGCGCGCACCGCAATCTCCCTCTTACGCTGAATACTGCGCGACAGAATCAAGTTGCTCACGTTGGCGCATGCGATCAACAGGAGAAAACCCACTGCGGCAAGCAACATCAGCAGCAGATTTCGTGAATCTTTGGCAACCGCGTCCTCCTGCAATAACTTTGGTAAGAAACTGATTCCCTCAGCTTCTTTCGGGTTCTCACGGCCAACCTGGGCAGCGATATTGTTCAATTCAGACTGGGCCTGAGGCAGGGAAATGCCTGGCTTGAGCTTCCCGATGGTGTAATACATCCATCTTGAACGGTTTTGTTTCTCCTCCGCGCTGAGTAGCAGGGGCTTCCATACGTCGGTTTCACCTGGAAAATCGAAACTCTTGGGCATGATGCCGGCCACCACATACGGTTTTGCGTCGAGCGAAATGGTCCTGCCTGCAATGGCCTGATCGCCACCGTATCTTCTCTGCCACAGACCGTAGCTCAGCCAGACAACATTGCCATCTTTGCCGGATTCGTCCTGCGGCAGCATTCCCCGGCCCAGAATTGGATGGACGGAAAAAAGAGAAAAGAAGTCTGCTGTGATGGGCGCCGCAATAAGTCGCTCCGGTGCGCCGTTGCCGGTCAGCGCTGCGGTTTGCGGCTGGTAAGCGGCGATCACTTCAAAGTCATGGGATCGCGAGCGAATGTCGTTCAGATTGGGGATTGACTGGCCCATCCGATATTCCGGGAACATGGGAGAGACCGTCCATAAATGAACAAGCCGGGTTGAGTCCTTGTAAGGCAGTGGCCGCAGAAGCACGGTGTTGACCACGCTGAAGATTGCAGTAGTCGCTCCAATCCCCAAAGCTAGAGTGGCAATCGCAACCAGGGAAAAGCCCGGCGAGTTTCGCAACCCGCGCACGGCGTAGTGCACGTCTTGAAATATGCTTTCGAGGGAAGGGAATCCCCAATGCTGACGGCTCTCTTCGCGTTGTCGGGTCAGATTTCCCAACTGGCGCTTTGCCGCGAACCGGGCTTCTTCAACCGGCATGCCCCGGATGACATTTTCACGGGCCTTCATTTCGGCGTGCAGGCGCATTTCTTCCGCAAGGTCGCGCTCCAACTGAGAGCGGTGAAGCAGAAAAAGCAGCTTTCGCAACCTTTGTCTTATCCACGGCATCAACCACCTCTGGATTACGCGGTTTGCATCACCCGGGCAATGGCTTCAATCATGCGGCTGAAATTCTCACACTCCACGCCCAGCTGCTTTTTGCCCTCGGAGGTGATGGTGTAATAACGCGCCCGCCGGTTGTTTTCCGAACTTCCCCATTCCGCTTTGACCCAGCCCTTCACCAGCAATCGTTGCAGCGCCGGATACAGTGAGCCTTCCTCCACCTGCAATACATCATCAGAAATCGCCTGGATGAACTGCGCAATTCCGTATCCATGCATCGCCTTACGTTTTAACGTTTGGAGGATCAGCATCTCCAGCGTGCCCGGCAGAAGTTCATTCTTGCTCGCTGCACGTACCATAGATCATCCCCATAGATTATCTATAGGAGATTAAACGGCAGAGCACCACAACTGTCAACTTCATCCTCCAGCCTTTGCGGTTGCCGGGTTATAGCCGAGGGCGTCCGGACTGGGTGGGAGGAGGTTTTAGGAGTTACTTCAGGAGAATCCCGCGCTCGACGATTGACAAGCGCTTGTAGGGTTTGCCCAGGCCGGGTCCATCGCCGGTGCAGCCGATCCGTCTATTCCGTTAGCAGAATCGTGCGAGAACAGCAATATGATCGTGATAATAATGAACTTGTGGAATTGTCAGTTCCCCATTAAAAGTGTCCAAAGGAGTTTGCCATGAGCAAGACCGCGGTTACCTCGCCCGAACTCGCGCCGCCGGTTGGCCCGTTTAGTCAGGCGGTCGAAGTCGGTGGTTTTATTTACGTCAGCGGTCACGTCGGCCAGGACCCGGCCACTGGCAAGGTCGTCGAAGGGGGAATTGTGGCCGAGACAGAGCGCGTCTTCCAAAACCTATCGGCGGTTCTCAAGGCGGCTGGAAAGACTTTCGACGATGTCGTGCGCGCCGGTATCTTTCTCACGAGCATGAGTGACTACGTCGTGATGAATGGCATCTACGCAAAGTATTTCAGTCAGCCCTTTCCCGCCCGCACGACGATCGGCGTGGCCGCGCTGCCGCTTGGGGCCCGCGTTGAGATCGACCTCGTCGTCAAGGCCTGAGGCGGCGCTTGGAGGTTGATCTGATGAAGTACACATTTCACATCGTCGATGTTTTCAGTTCGGTACCGTTCGGCGGTAATCAACTGGCAGTTCTGCCTGACGCGGTCGGCATTTCGACCGAGGGCATGCAGAAGATTGCTCGTGAATTCAATTTCGGCGAAACGACCTTCGTCCTGCCGAAGAACGATCCTGCGAACACGTGTAGAGTTCGCATCTTCACACCTCGGGTGGAACTCGACTTTGCTGGGCATCCCTCGGTCGGCACAGCCTGTGCGCTTGTGATGCAACAGCACGTGCGGCCTGGTGATCCAATGCGGCTCATTCTGGAGGAGAATGTCGGTCCCGTGACGGTTGACGTCGCTCAGCGAGACGGGGGGATCTACGGCACGTTGACGTTACCGGGGAAGATCGACGCGCCGGCCGGCGCCCCTTCTCCGACTGAGCTCGCCGCCGTCCTATCCATCGAGCCCGCCGAGGTGAGCCAGGTCTTTTTCGCGGGCACCGGTGTTCCATTCTGTTTTGCGCAACTGAGCTCGAACGAGGTCGTCGACCGGGCGACGATCAATCGGGCTGCCTGGGCGACAACGCTCGCGCGCGCGTGGTCTCCCCACGTCTACTTCTTCGCGGGAAATCTACGGGATGGCGGCAAGCTCTATGCTCGCATGTGGGCACCCGCGCTGGGGATCGAAGAAGATCCCGCGACGGGCAGCGCCTGCGCCGGCCTCGTCGGGGCAATGGCATCGAAGCCCGATTTTGGCGGGACAGCCTATCGCCTCTCCATCCAGCAAGGTGTCTTGATGGGCCGCCGAAGCGATATCGAAGCGGAGGCGCGTAAGAGTGGGGACGTCGTGACCTCGGTCAGCGTTGGTGGCGCCGCGGCCTACATCGCAAGCGGCGAAATCGAGGTGCCGCCCTCCCGGCTCTTGTCTTAAACCATCGAGGGCGCCCCCAGTGCGTGCAAGCCTGCGGCAATGAGGGACCAAAGAATGCA
>JBAIYI010000676.1:0-1618 GCA_037915955.1 Terriglobales bacterium | reverse complement strand
ATATGAAGGTCGCTGCTGATGCCATCGGCTGGATAGGCGCAGCCATGTTGCTGGTCGCTTACGGCATGGTTTCGTTTCACAAGCTGCGCGCGGATTCCTTCCGCTACCAGCTGGCGAATGCCCTCGGTAGCTGCTGTCTGATCATCAACACCATGTACTACCGCGCCTATCCTTCGGCGTTCGTGAACGTGGTCTGGATCTTGATCGCCATTGCCGCGACGCTGCGCGCACGCAGCCTGCGCTCTTCCGCCGCGAGTTCGTGATCCATGCTCATTGACCTGAGCCATACCGTGGAAGCCGGGCTGGTCACGTATAAAGGCCTGCCCGCGCCGATCATCTGCGACTACCTCAGCCGCGAAGCATCGCGCAAACTTTACGCGCCCGGGACAGAGTTTCAGATCGGCAAGATTGAGATGGTCGCGAATACCGGAACGTATCTGGACTCGCCATTCCACCGTTACGCCGATGGAAAAGATTTGTCCGAGCTCCGCCTGGAGCAGATGGCCGGGCTGGACGCAGTAAAGGTGGTCGCGAGGGATAGGCAGGCGATCGATGCTGCGGTATTCGCAGAGCTCGGAAATCTGAAAGGCAAAGCCGTTCTGGTTGAGACCGGATGGTCACGGCACTGGAAGACTGACCAGTATTATGAAGGGCATCCGTTTCTTACCGAGGGCGCGGCTGATTTCCTGGCTGAGGCCGGCGTAGCGCTGGTGGGCATTGACTCGCATAACATCGACGGCACAGCTGATGGCCGACGGCCAGTGCATTCCATCCTGCTGGGTCAGGAAATCCTGATCGTCGAGCACATGGCCGCGCTCGATCGTGTTCCCGCCGAAGGCTTCCGGTTTTCTGCGGTGCCGGTGAAAGTGAAAGGCTTTGGGACGTTCACGGTGAGAGCGTTTGCTGAGTTGCCGTAGAAGGCAACTTCGCCGGCATCGCCAAAGTGAAGTCATCACTCTCTTGGCAATCCCGGCCATGTGATTAGTAAAGAGGAGCTGTCTCGTAAATGACTGGATCAAGGTTACGAGCTTTGTAGCACAGGCGCCCCGCCTGTGCCAGAGCTCAGCCGAGAGTAACGACTCCTCAATACAGAGCAAAGCCTTCTCTTCAAGAGCTAGCTGACGGTGTGTCCCTTCAGATCGTCTCTATGGAAGGTGAAGAAGTACGAACAGCCGTAGTTTTTCAATGTGCAGCAACCGGCGGCTGTAGATTGACATTCTTCTGACACAGGCGAGGGCGCCTGTGCTACACGCTTACAGAAGCTGCGTTCAACAGGCGAGAGAGAAGCGGCCACCGATCGGCAGCCCGAACCGGCTTCTCCTTACTTCTTCCCGCCCGCCCCATTCGAGCTGTCGCGTGCCTTCAGCTCTTCGCGATGCTTGGCTGCTTCGCGAGGAACCTGCGGCTCGGTCATGTTCACCGGATCGAGGATCTCGGCGATCTCCTGCTCGCTCAGCAGCTTTTTCTCGCGGGCAATGTCGATGATGGAGCGGCCGGTCTTCTGCGACTCCTTCACAATCTCCGCTGCCTTCGCGTATCCGATATAGGGATTGAGCGCGGTGGCTAGCGAGACTGTGCTCTGGGCGTAGAAAGCATTGCGCTGCTCGTTCGCGGTGAG
>JBAIYI010000005.1:0-3133 GCA_037915955.1 Terriglobales bacterium | reverse complement strand
CGTATGCACGTTTCAGGCTCTCATCGGCGAGGCTTTCCTGCCCGGCATTAAAGTAAGAATAAGCCTGATAAAGGTAGGCAGCGGCAAACTCTGGATCCAGTTCCACCGCCCGATTGAAAAAGGGGATCGCTGCCGGCGCGCCTTTGCGCTCGAACACCCTGACGCCCTCGCTGTAGGCTTGCAGCGCTTCCAGTGAAGCCGTAGTCACTTCCTCCAAACGCCGGTCATTCTTTTGCACTGACGACAGTGACTCACCCAGCCTGGTTCGCAAGGTGGCAGCCGCTTGCGCAAGAGCGTCCAATACCTTTTCCCTGCTTGTGGCGTCGGCTTCGGCACGGCCCAGCACATCGCCGGATTGGCAGCTGGTCGCTTTCAGTTGCACCAAATAATGACCGCCCAGGCTGGCGATAGATCCGGCCAACAATGCCTTGCCGGAAGTGCGCAAGCAGATTTCCCGCGCTATTTCCTGCGTGATGCGCTCGTTCGGGTCGCGCTTCATCTCCTTGAGCGTCTGCACCACCCTGCCATCGGATAGCACGGCGAGGAACTCGGATTGCTCCAGGCTCACAGCCATGGCTTCTTTCAAGGTGCTGTCAAACACCGGTTCGCCGGTGGTGTTGGAGAAATCCGCCAGTACCACTGCGTCTTTGTTGGTCAGGGCATGAACTGTGTCGCGCCTCAAGTACAGAAAGCTGCTGACGGCTAAGGCAATCAGGACCAGAATTCCGCACAAGGCCATCGTGCGCCTCCACAGTCGCCCTGGCGCTTCGAATCTGTTTTGCGTTACTCCAGACTCGGAACCCAGCGCTTTAGATTGCACTTTCCCGGCCGCGCCGTTCGGACTCGCACTCGCGAATGGCTGCGTGTGGCCGTTCGCGCTGAGATCCACAGGAGCAATGAACCGATAGCCTCGCCGTGGGAGCGTCTCTATGTAGCTGGGCTTTTCGGCATCGTCGCCGAGAGCGGCTCGGATTTGTCGAACACACAAGTTCAGCCCATGCTCGAAATCGACAAAGGTATCGGGTCCCCATATCTGATTTTTGAGTTGTTCGCGGGTGATGAGGTGAGTGGGCTGGCTTGCCAGAACGGCCAGAACTTTGGCCGCCTGCGGGCGCAGTGGAATCTTGTGCCCCGATTTGTGAAGCTCGCCGGTTTCCAGGTCAAGCTCGAATACACCAACACCGAGCGTCCCCTTGCCGGGCGACGGAGGCATAGCCGCCATCTCGATCTCCCCGGGGGTTTGGGAAAAATTATATACCCGAGAAGATTGCGGATTTAAAGGCTATAAACCTTTTCCACACTCGCACTTACGCGCTAATCGAAAACTAATCTCCTGTGCATTGATTGTCTTGTTTAACCACGCCCATACTCCGCTCCACCGGTGCAGAGCACCGGCAAACCAGGCCCAAAGAAGTTCGACGGAGGATCGACATGAAAAACCTACGCTTTTTGTCACCACGCATGGCGAGATTGGCGGCACTCTTGTTCGTTTATTTAGCGACTGCCTCTTTGGCCCGTTCCCAAGACAGGGTATTCGTCACAATTGACCCGCCCGGCGCAGTATCGGCCAAAGCATTCGGTGTGAGTCCGAATGGCCACGTCGTGGGCGTGTATATCACTTCAGACAATCGCTCTCATGGGTTCCTTAAAACAGAGGATGGATTTATCACGATTGACTATCCTGGCGCAGGATTTACGGACGCCCGCAGCATCAATGCGAAGGGGGAGATTGTGGGGAACTATCGGATGCCGTGGGAAGTCCCACCGGCAATCCATGGCTATCTTCGAACCACCACCGGGGATTTCATCCCGCTCGACTATCCCGGCCACAACAATGTGATCGTGCAGCGGAATACCTCGACGGGTGTCGTGGTGGGTTGTTACCACGATCTCGATACCGTGGGGACCATGCATGGATTCAGGTTGAGTGCTTCCGTCTACAGTTCCATGGAGGCGCAGGCAAGCATGATCAACGGCGCCACTCCCAGCGGACGTACGCTCGTTGGCACAGTTTATGACATGGTGAAAGGCGCTTCGTTTGCTCGCGGGTTCGTTCTGCGGAAGTCCACGGAAGCTGAGAGCGATAAGAACGTTCCGCCCGATGCGCAGGAACCTGACTTCGGGGATTTGTTCTTCTTTGATGCTCCCGGCGCCACCTTCACCGAGGCCTGGGACGTAAATCCGGAGACAGAAATTGTTGGCACCACGCAGGATGCCGTCCACGTCTTTCATGGGTTCGTTTCCCGCGATGGAAAGTTCAGCCTTGTCGACTACCCCGGCGCCATCGAGACCCGCGCCTTCGGCATCAACGCGGAGGGCACTGTGGTTGGAGGTTACGTCGGCGGCGGAGAAACCACCGGCTCCTGCACTCTCGGCTTGAAAGCGAAAGTTATGCCCTGCCACGCCTTCCTTGCTACCCGCAACGACTGACCGATGCAGGGGTGGGACAGCGCAGCGACCCAGAGGGGGCGTGAAGAGTCGGGCTGCTGGTTCTCCGGTAGACTCTGGGTTTGGTCCATAAACAAGCAGCTCGAGAGCCGCCCGGTTTTGAACCGGGCGGCTCATATTTCCGTCTATGCAACGCCAAGCTGGAACAACTGGCACTACCAGCACACTCCGCTTTACCTGGCGAAGCGTCCGGACTCTGATTTTATCTTCCTCCCGCTCCGCCATTCAGATCACATCAATGATTGATCGTCAGATTAAGGTTGACAGTGGCCGTTTGCGATCCACTTGCGGCCGTCACCACCAGAGTGGCCGTAGTCGGCGATGCTACCGGCGTAGGCGAAGGCGGCGTGACCTTGGAACCGGAGCCACCTCCGCACACCACAACTCCGGCGACCACGACGATTGCCATCATCGCCACCAGAACACCGGCACCCTTCCAGCGCGGTTCTTGCCGTGCAGCACAACTTTCCTGGTCAGGTTTCCTTCGGTTGTTTTTTTTCGAAACCTTCGTCCTGACATCCAAAAACTCATTCGCCGTCCAATGAGGTTTTCGAGGACTTCCGTGAATCACAAAGAGGCAGTGATTCGCGTCACCGCCGCCGGAAGCCGGTGAATTTAGCGTCAGGGTAAGCCCTTCCGTGCCCTGCCGGAAGGGAGTCCGGAGGTATATATGTCAAATCACGGC
>JBAIYI010000725.1:0-7826 GCA_037915955.1 Terriglobales bacterium | reverse complement strand
TCGTCGTACGCACTGTGGCAGCACAGCCAGAGCATCGCTGGTTTCGCTGATCGCGTTCCAGCAAGCATAAAGAAAAGCCGCGTTGATTGGACTGCGTCGCCTTCGTTTGGAGATTGATTCACTGATCTCCCCTCGTAGTCTGGCGATCGTGCATTCTCGCACTCCTTTTGCGGCGCGTGATCTTTCCCACCGCAACGCCCTTGAGAGCTGCGGCAAGTTGGATGAAGCCGGAGCGTGGATGCAGCTTGCGTTCATGCATTATCCTCAAGGTAGCGCCAGTGTCGAAGGACCTCAAACAGATTGCCCCCCATCATCAACGCCCAGCAGATCAGCAAGCAGTTCGGCGCCGTCCCGCTTTTTGACGGCATCTCGCTGACCGTCTCTGAAGGCGATCGCATCGGGCTGATCGGGCCAAACGGTTCCGGCAAATCTACGCTGCTGCGTCTTCTTGCCGGTGAAATGGAGCCCGACTTGGGAGAGGTCGCCTGGCGCAAGCGCACCCGGCTGGCCTATGTGCAGCAGCAGTCTGAGTTCGCGGCGGCCGATACCGTCCGCCGTGTCATTGCGCGCGCGCTGGAGCGCGCAGCGGTTGCGGAAGAAGAACGCGAAGGCCGGCTGGTGGAAGCACTTGGCCGTGCCGGCTTCACTGATTTCAACGCTGCCGCGCAGTCTCTCTCCGGCGGATGGCGCAAGCGGCTGGCGATCGTGGAAGCTCTGGTGCAAAAGCCTGATGTGCTCCTGCTTGACGAGCCCACCAACCATCTTGATCTGGAGGGCATTGAGTGGCTGGAAGAGCTGCTGGAAACTGCTTCGTTCGCCTGCGTCGTCGTCAGCCATGACCGCTACTTCCTGGAGAACGTAGCTACAGAAATGGTAGAGCTGAGCCGCGCCTACCCTGAAGGCCTGCTCCTGGTCCCGGGGAATTACAGTGAGTTCCTCGCCAAGAAAGAAGAGTTCCTGCACGCGCAGGCGCGCCATCAGGAGGCGCTGGAAAATCGCGTGCGCCGTGAAATTGAATGGCTGCGCCGCGGAGCCAAAGCTCGAACGCGCAAAGCCAAGGCGCGGATCGACAAAGCCAACCAGCTGATCTCCGAACTCGGCGACCTCAATGCGCGTACCCGCACCGCCACAACCGACATTGACTTCTCCGCTACCGATCGCAAGACCAAGCGGCTCATTGAACTCCATGGCCTGAAGTATGAGATTGGCGGTCGTATCCTTTTTCGCGATCTCAATTTTCTGCTCACCGCCGGCAAGCGTGTAGGACTCGTCGGCCCGAACGGCAGCGGCAAAACAACTTTGCTGCGGCTGCTCAAGGGTGACCTTGAACCAGGCGCGGGAGAAATCCGTCGCGCTGATTTCCTGCGCATCGTCTACTTCGACCAGAACCGTCCGCTTGATCCTGACATTACTCTGAAACGCGCGCTGGCCCCGCAGAGCGATTCCGTCGTGTCTCAGGACCGCGTGATTCATGTTGCCGGATGGGCATCGCGCTTCCTGTTCACCAGCGAACAACTCAATCAGCCAGTGGGCAGGCTTTCCGGCGGCGAACGCGCCAGGGTACTCATTGCGCAGCTCATGCTCCTGCCGGCGGACGTACTGCTGCTCGATGAGCCCACCAACGATCTCGACATCCCCACCCTGGAGATCCTGGAAGAGAGCCTGGTCGAATTTCCGGGATCTCTGGTGCTGGTCACGCATGACCGTTACATGCTGGATCGTATCTCGACTGTCGTACTCGGTCTCAACGGCGCTGGTCAGGCGGCAGTCTTCGCCGACTACCCCCAGTGGGAAACCTGGATGGAAGAGACGGCGCCCACTGCCACCAGTTCTGCTGTGGCAAAAAGCAAATCCGCTCCTGACGCAGCCGCCCCTTCCGGAGATGGCAAGCCGAGCGGCAAGAAGAAGCTCTCCTACATCGAAGCGCGTGAATACTCCACCATCGAACAGCGGATCGCTGATGCGGAAGAAATTCTGCAGGAAAAGAAGAGTGCCGCCGAAGATCCGGCCATCGCCAGTGACGCGGCGCGGCTGCTGCAGGCTCACGCGGAATTGGAGCAGGCGCAGAAGGCTGTGGATGAACTCTACGCCCGCTGGGCGGAACTCGAAGGGAAGCTCGGCTGACTCCAGCAGCACACAGCACAGCTCGTCACAAAAACAAAGGCACGATGCCGCGCACCTTGCCTTTTCACTCTTTTAGAACATCAGTCGTGATGACCGTCTCCTCCGAGTGGGCGGAAGTTCGTACGGATCCGGGAAACCGTGAAGTGTGTTACCTGCGCGCACCACTGCGAATCCACAGCCGGCGGAAGGCCGAACACACGCAAGTCGAGTGCGAGGTTCGTCACGTAGAGAACCTTGCCATCGGGGCTGAAGGCCGGGCTGGCGGGGAAGAGCAGGCCATGCGGAGTGCCCTTACGGTCCACGCCTTCAAAATCGCCGAGCCTGGCAAGCAGCTTGCCCGCCGGGCTCACCACATCAATCTCATCGCTCTGATTGGCAGCCACCCAGAGATTGCCGCGTGCGTCCAGGGCAATTCCATCCGCGCCATTGATGCTGTTCACAAATACCGCAGGTGCACCGGGCGTGCCGTTGCTCACCGGAATTTTCACGATCGTGTCATTCCCGGTGTTGGCCACGTACAGTGTGTCTTCATTGGCGGTGAACTCAATTCCGTTGGCGCCGAATGGAGGTATTCCGGCGGTTGTGAGCAGTGGGTCACTCACCCACGGAGTGGCGGCTCCACCGTTCGCACCCGTCTTCCAGATAATGCCCTGGAATGAGTCTGAGACATAGATGTTGCCGTTGTGGTCAAAAGTCATCGCGTTCAGCCCGGAGCTCCCGGTCACGGTAATGAACACGGAAGAAGCGCCGGTCATCGGATCTACTTTCAGCACCTGGCCTGCGCCAAAATCAATCACCAGCAGCGCGTGTGTCTGCGGATGGAAGCCGATGCCCAGCAGGTGCGAACTCGAGTTCGCAACGCTCAGCTGTCGGAGCAACCGCCCTTCCGGATTGAACACGTAGAGCTGGCCCGGGCCGGAGACCGCGCCTGAAGCGTTGAAGCCAAACGTCGCGACATAGACGTTTCCGTCAGGTCCCACGGTAAGACCTTCCGGTCCGGTGGCGCCGGTAGGCAGCACCGCGAAAATCTCTGCAGCGTTGCGGTTGGATTCATTGTTATCAAAGGCAAATGCGCTGGTTATGAGCAGCAGCAGTGGGGCTGCGAGACCGAAGATCCGGGCCCGCTTTCGAGAAGCTGACATGAGGGTTCCTCCCATTTGCCCAAGAATTCTGCGACTGGCAACAAAGTTTCGTCAAATGCGCGGCAAGGCCGGCGTGACAAAGAGAACCTGGCTGTCGTGAGTCTTCACGGTCCTTTTGGCCGCTGATGCGTTTCACTCGTCTTTCGCTTGCGCAGAATCGCCCCAAAGCTGAAAATGTTGCCCGATATGCCGAGCGTCAATAAAGACAAGCGCGTTGACCTGTACATCGCCAATGCCCGTGATTGGGCCAAACCCATCCTCAATTACCTGCGGGAGATCGTCCACCAGGCTTGCCCCGAGGCGGAAGAGACCATCAAATGGGGTTTCCCGCATTTCGAATACAAGGGCCTGCTCTGCAGCATGGCGGCGTTCAAGGAGCACTGTGCGTTCGGCTTCTGGAAGGGCCGGCTGGTAATGGACATTACCTACACGGTCTCAAAAGAATCCATGGGCCATCTCGGTCGTATCACCAAAATGGACGACCTGCCACCCCGTCGCACGCTGGTAAGCTGGGTCCGCAAGGCCATGGAACTGAATGAGAAAGGCATCCGCGTGGAGCAGCGCGGACGCGAGCGCAAGGGCGCCAAGGACCTTACCGTCCCCGACTACTTCCACGAGGCGATCAAGAAAAACAAGAAGGCGCTCGCCACTTTCAAGTCCTTCCCGTACACCCACAAGAAGGAATACGTGGAATGGGTGACCGAGGCCAAGACCGAGGAGACGCGGAATCGCCGTCTGGAAACCGCCGTCGACTGGCTCTCCAAAGGCAAAAAGCGCAACTGGAAGTACGAACGTAAATAGTCTGCCGTGGTCTTTCGTCCGCACCCAGGCAGCGCATAGATACAAGCCGCGTTAGCTGACACGGTGCCCGGATTTAACTACCCAGAGGAAAGGTTGATTTCGCATCCATGGCTAAGTCCGCTTTATCGGCTGCCCTTTTGTTTTCAACCATGATTTCCATCGGCTGCGGTGGCGTTCCTGCGGTTCAGGCCGCGTCCACGTCTAAGCAGCAGCTTGAGGCGGGCGGCACGATTAATCTGCCCGCCGGAATGATTGAGATTTCCTGCGCAGATCAGGCGGTCATCACTAAGAGCACCAAGATCATTGGCGCTGGATTCAATGAAACCATCCTGCGTGATAGCTGCAGCACCGGGGACACGATCACAGCCGATCTCACGAATCCTATAACCGTGTCGATCAGCGATGTTCAGATTTCCCATGTCACGGCGAACGGTAGCGCTCTCCGCGCGATTGGCGGAATACAGGTTCCACCTCCGCCGACCCCGATTGCTGCCTATATGCCGCTGAGCGCGCGAACGCTCACACTCACATCGGTCGAGCTGAATAGTGCTGCCAACTGCCTGGTAACCGAAGGCAACTGGCTGCTGTTCATCTATCGCTCTCGCATTCGCAACTGCTCCAATGATGGCGCGCAGCTGGCTAGCTTCGGAGTGACGCTGCATGACAACTGGTTTCAGGAGAACGGCCACAACGGCGTCACCTTTCTCGGGTCCGGGTTCTGCGCGTCATGTATCGGCAATGAGTACATAGGGAACAAAGTTCACGGCCTTGAGTACCGCTGCACGGGCATCTGTGATGCTTTCCACAATAATGAGTATGTTGATTCCAATGGCGATGTGGGATTAGTGACCTCCGGGATCCGCCAACTCACATACAACAATGGCTGGATTGGCACAAACACCGGTGGTGGCGCGATCATCGGAGACGGCGCATCGCTGGGCATACGCATTGTGGGCACTACGTTTGCCAACAACTTCGGGAACGCTCTCACAGTCACTCAAACCGCTGGCCCGCTGCGTATCCAGGGCAATTCCAGCTCTCTCCAGCATTCGGCCTGTGATGCTTCCATCAATGGCGTGTGTGCGAACTTGAATCAGTGACACACTTTCACTGAGTGAAAGATGGGCTGAATGCCTTTGGCCGTCTTGGGTCTGCCAGTCATGCTCGTCAAGTGGGTCACGTTCGTTGATGCGTCCATAGGCGAGTTTTGCAATGCCCTGCCCGCTCCCCCCTTGAGCCCTTAGTTCGTCTGGGCTAAGTCTTTTTTGCGTGCCACACACCCCAATCCATGCAGCTAAACTGGAACACGCATCGCCCTGATCCGGTCAGACGTTCAGAACCTGCCCTGAGCGTCATGGGAATACAAATCTTCTGAGGAGATGGTCTCCCATGAGCAACAGGAAAAGCACACCAAAGAAAACTCCTGACGTGATTCCTATGTCTCACCGCGAGAAGGCAGCCTCATCAGGGCGGCGAAAGGCAACCTCGGCAAAAGAAACACCCCGGAAGACTGCAGCACCGGCCCCGGGCTCCAACGAATCCGGCGATGAGGTGTGGGTAGCTTCCCGCTCTCCGCGGTGTGAAGAGCCTCCTTCACTCTTGCAACAAGCCAAGCTGCCGCCAACAGGCGACAATTCGCGCCTGCTGCACCTCGCGGACGTCGCCCTCGGCCAGCACAAGCCGGATCCATTCCGCCGCCGCAGCCGCTCAAAGGTCCTTGGTGGAAACTGATCGCGTACGTCTGCTCAAGATATGTGCCAAGGCAGCACAAAAATCTTCCGAACGTGCGCCGCACTAGACTTTTCCGTGTGTGCTGCTACTTTGCGTCTCAATATGCTCGCAGTTCCGGCCGTCGCTCCTGAGCTAGCAGCTAGAAGCTCGGAGCTCCCTTTATAATTCCCCCCGGAGAAAATCTGCATGTCACAACTCACAGGACGCGTTGCGCTGGTCACCGGCGCTTCGCAAGGCATCGGGCGCGCGTGCGCGCTGGCATTGGCGGAGGCCGGAGCGAACATTGCTCTTGCCGCGCGCAACCAGGAAAAACTGGCTGCCGTCGCCAAAGAGGTGGAAGGCAAGGGTGTTCAGGCTGCCTCCTTCGCAATGGACGTCAGCAATGAGGAATCCGTCAAGGCGGCGGTGAAAGGCGCGCTGGAGCGCTTCGGCAAGATCGACATTCTTGTGAACAACGCCGGCATCACCAAAGACACCCTGCTCATGCGCATGAAACGCGAGGAATGGGATTCCGTGATCCAGACCAACCTCAGCGGCGCGTTCTTCTGCACCCAGGCCGTGATCGGCTCCATGATCCGGCAGCGCTGGGGACGCATCGTGAACATTACCAGTGTCTTCGGGCAGATGGGCCAGACGGGGCAGGCGAACTACTCCGCATCCAAGGCCGGCCTCATCGGGCTCACCATGGCAATGGCCCGCGAGGTCGCGTCGCGCAACGTTACTGTCAACGCCGTCGCGCCGGGTTACATTGAGACCGCCATGACGGAAGGGCTCTCGGAAGATCTGAAAGCCAAGGTGAACGAGATGATCCCGCTGCGCCGCGCCGGAACTGACATGGAAGTCGCGCACGCGGTGCGATTCCTGGCGTCTGAAGAGGCCAGCTATATTACTGGCCACGTTCTCAAGGTTAACGGGGGAATGTTGATGGGGTGATCTTCGCTTCGGAAGGGGCAGTTCACTCCTGAACAGACTCGTTCTCGCGCAACGCCGCTTCCATCAATTCGCGGTTGGCGCGAATTTTGCGGATGTGAATTGCGCGCACCGTCGGCATCAGGAATGTTCGGTAGAGGGGTCTGGCAAGCACCCATACAAGGAACGGCAGGCCCACGAAAAAAAGCAGCAATCCCACAAACTGAATAGCCGCCAGGGCGAGCGATATTGCGCTGTTGGCTAACTCTGCAATCAGGGGCAGCGCCAACAGAGCGACCACACCCACAACGAGCGCAATCACCACTTTTCCAAGTCGCTGCTTCATGCCCACCTTCGCCCGCAGCAGTGTGTCAAAATCTGTGAACCGATTGCAAATACCCGAACATCCAAACATCCGTTGTTGAAACTGATCCAGGCCGAAACGCCCGAACAGATCGCCACCGTGCGCGAACTGATGCTCGAGTACGCGCAGTGGCTTGAGTTCAATCTCTGCTTTCAGGGTTTTGACGAAGAGCTCAGAAGTCTGCCGGGGAAGTACGCACCGCCCGCAGGCAGGCTCTTGTTGGCTTTGTGGGACGGACAAATCGCCGGTATGGGTGCTTTCCGTCCTCTGGCGGAGCCCGGCATCTGCGAAATGAAGCGGCTTTATGTCCGGTCCAGCTTTCGCGGACATGCGATTGGGAACTTGCTGGCGGAAGAGCTGATCCGGTCGGCGCGCGCGTGTGGCTATTCTGCGATGCGCCTGGATACCATTCCCGGGAAAATGGATTCTGCCATCGCACTTTACCGCCGTCTCGGGTTTTATGAAGTTGCGCCCTACTATGACACGCCTATGGCGCACACCTTATTTATGCAACTTGATCTCGCGCGTCCTGCAGGCTCACCGCCGCCGGCAACCGAAGCTAAGGCCAAAGTCTAAGGAACAGCAACTTTTGTTTCTGTGTTTTTCCTCCAAGGCAGCTGCGTCATTTTGTTTTCATCCTTTGCAGATCTTCCCATCGCTCATAATCAATTGGTAAACAACTGAAATCACAGCCACGTACGTGGCATCGCCAGTGCGCGTATGATAAACCGACGCGAGGAATGAAATCGCACGCG
>JBAIYI010000914.1:0-6529 GCA_037915955.1 Terriglobales bacterium | reverse complement strand
ATGTTGAAACCAGTCATGAACTTGATATCGTCCATGGCAAACACGTTCGTGGGATCGACCATGGCAATGGTCAGCGATGCGCCCACGCGGCTCAGCGGCAGGATCTGATAACGCTTGGCGGTGTCTTCGGGGATCAGCTTCACGACCGAGGGGTCAATCTCAAAATACTGCAGGTTGATGGCAGGAACGCCGTACTGGCGAGAGAGGAAATTGGTTACCTCTTCGTCGCTCACAAATCCCAACTGCACCAGCGTCGATCCCAGCCGGGCACTTGGTCCGGCTTCGCGCTGCGCGCGCAGCGCCTTATCAAGCTGCTCCGTGGTGATGATCTTCTCTTTTACGAGAAGATCGCCGAGCCGTTGGGTCATATTGCTTGCTGGTCCTGGTGGTGAATTTGACTCAAGTGTGCTTTACGACCGGCCGCGGGGGAGCAGCCTTTTCGTAGAGAGAAACGTGAGTATCGCGATTGTGGTCTGGGTGACAGAAATTGTCAATCAGCCGTTCCCCCCTAAGGTTCATGCACTTGCGGGTGACAAATTTTGGCTTAGGGAAGAGGTTGGAAACCTCCAAATGCGCGCCAAATTGCACATTAGGGCAATTTGAGAAAGCTGCCTTGGAGGGCGGATGCTCCGGGAGCGTACCCGTTAGATCACTACCGTTTCCTGGTACTCGCCAAAGACCCGCCGCATGGCATCAGAGATTTCACCCACCGTGCAGTAGCTCTCCACGGCATGAACAATGGCCGGCATCAGATTGGCGCCGGAGCGAGCGGCTTCCTCCACATCTTGGATCGCCTGCTGCCACACGCTCTTGTCGCGCTTCGCTCGCAGGGCCCGCAAGCGCTCCACCTGCCGGCGTTCCAGCGCTTCATCGATCCGTAAGACTGGGACGGTGCGGTCGCCTTCGGTCTGGAAGCGGTTCACGCCAACCACCACCTGCTCAAGACGATCAATGGCCTGCTGGCAATCGTAGGCGGCGTTCTGGATTTCCTGTTGCACGTAGCCTTGCTCAATTGCCTTTAACGTTCCGCCGAGGGCCTCAATTTTCTCGATATATGCCACGGCGTGTCGCTCGATCTCATTGGTCATTTCCTCAATGAAGTACGAGCCTGCCAGGGGATCAATCGTGTTGGGAACCCCGGTTTCATAACCGATGATCTGCTGGGTCCGCAGGGCGATGCGCGCGGACTCTTCGGTCGGTAATCCAAGAGCTTCATCGAAGGAGTTCGTGTGCAGCGACTGCGTTCCACCGAGCACCGCGGCCAGGGCCTGAAGCGCGGTTCGGACGATGTTGTTTTCTGGCTGCTGCGCCGTCAGGGTGGAGCCCGCCGTCTGTGTATGGAAGCGCAGCATCATGGAGCGAGGGTTCCGGGCATGGAAGCGGTCGCGCATGATGCGCGCCCAGAGCCTGCGGGCGGCGCGGAACTTGGCTACTTCTTCCAGGAAATTGCTATGAGAGTTGAAGAAGAACGATAGACGCGGACCAAACTTGTCCACATCGAGCCCGGCCCCAACAGCGGCTTCCACATAAGCAATCGCATTGGCCAGCGTGAACGCCACTTCCTGCACCGCGGTGCAGCCGGCTTCGCGCATGTGGTAACCGGAAATGGAAATGGTATTCCACTCCGGAACATTGTCGTTGGCGAAAGCGAACATGTCCGTGATGATGCGCATCGCCTGCTTGGGTGGATAGATATAGGTTCCGCGAGCGATGTACTCCTTCAGCACGTCATTCTGGACAGTCCCGCTCAACTTGCGGACATCGGCTTTGTTCCGCTTGGCCACGGCAATATAGAGCGCCAGAAGAATGGAAGCTGTGGCGTTGATGGTCATGGAGGTGGAGATCTTCTCCAGGTTGATGCCATCAAAGAGCCGCTCCATGTCCTCGATCGAGTCGATGGCCACGCCCACCTTGCCAACTTCGCCCAGAGCCATGGGATGGTCTGAGTCCATGCCAATTTGGGTGGGCAGGTCAAAAGCGACAGAGAGGCCCGTGGTGCCGTGGCTCAGCAGATACTTGTAACGTTTGTTCGATTCCTCAGCGTCCCCCATGCCGGCGTACTGGCGCATGGTCCAGAGCCGACCGCGATACATGGTGGGCTGCACGCCGCGGGTATAAGGAAACTCTCCCGGGTAGCCGACGTCACGGTTGTAGTCCCAATCCTGCAGATCTGCCGGAGTGTAGAGAGGGTGGGTGTCGAGGGTCCTGGTCTGTTCTGGTTCGATCTCTGTCTTGGTGTGATCAGCCATTCTCAGCTCCGCGCCGACTACTCCGGTCAGCTCAGATTCCTCTTAGATACGGGCTGCCGCAGCTTCGTTTTTCTCAAAGCAGCAGCTCACCTGCCCTGCTCACTTGCGCATCCGCTTCGATTTTACAAAGGAGAGGATGGTGAAGTACGTGAAAACCACTGAGAATACCGCGAACGTCAGAGTACGCCGATGGTCAGCAAAGTGGTTGGCGTTGTATTCCTTGAAGAGGGCTGAGGCGTATCTGAATGCAAGTAAAGCACATAGAAGACCTGTAATCTCCAGCCAGAGAGCATAACCAGTCCTGCCAATGGCAATGACCATAGTCTTGCCGCCGGCGAAAAGCGCTCCCCAGAGCTTGTCTTTTTTAGGCGCTGCTTTGCTGAGGGCAGCTTTGACGGTGGAAATCTCAGGCATTGCGGGTATTGTAGCCCGATTTTGTTCCCCTATCTAATAAAGATCGAACAGGCTCCGCCGGAAGCGCATCCAAATAAATGGAAGTGAGGGACTTGCAGGTGAACACTCGGCTGAAGAAACTGATGAAAGAACTCGGGGACGCGATCAACGGCTCGCTTTCCGAGTCAGAGCAGATCGCCCAGGTGATCTCAAGGATCAAGGAGGAAGGTTATGACATCTTTCTCGTACTGGAGGCGACCATCGGCTTCAACCATCGCGAAGAGGAAACGGCCAATCCCTCGCCTGAGCTGGTAGGCTCCCGGCGCAAGAGTGCTGACCCGCAGTTCTCCATTACCGCCCACGATGTGCGCTTTTTGAAATCCCTCCGCATCAGCGTTGATGACGCTGCCTAGCGCAGCGTCATTGACCAGTGAGGGCTTTATTTCGAGTGCTGATTTCAGAAAACCTGCGCAGGATCTCCGGGCTTTTTCTTTTCTGTTAGCATTACCAGTCGTACCTTTTTTTCGGCTCCTGCATCTACCAGCAAGAGCATCAAAAACTTTCTCTTTTGTGGCCTGCTTATGAAAGATACTTTGGGAGTACTGCTGGCGGGCGGCGCTGGTGAGCGCCTCTACCCATTAACGCGAGATCGGGCCAAGCCGGCCGTAAACTTCGGCGGAAATTACCGCATTATTGACATCACGCTTTCCAACTGTATCAACTCTGACCTGCGGAAGGTCTACATTCTCACACAATATAAGGCGCTCTCGCTGAACCGGCACATCCGCGAAGGCTGGAGTTCCGTGGTGGCCAGAGAACTGGGCGAGTTCATCGAAATCCTGCCGCCCATGAAGCGCGTGAGTGAGAACTGGTATCTCGGCACCGCCGACGCTGTGTACCAGAACATTTATTCCATCGGGTCCGAGCAGCCGAAGCGGGTGCTGATCCTCTCCGGCGATCACATCTACAAGATGAATTACCAGCTCATGGTGGACCAGCATATTGCGTCTGGAGCGGACGTGACGTTGGCGACGATCCTTATTGATCCGAGTGAATCCTACCGGTTCGGCATTGTGGACGTGAGCCGCGACGGCCGGGTGATCGGCTTTGAAGAAAAACCCAAGGCAACAAAGCTGCGCGCGCCTTCAAATCCTGAGATGGTTTCAGGCTCAATGGGCGTGTACGTCTTCAACACTGACGTGCTGCTGCCGGTGCTGCTTAAAGACGCCGAGGACCCCAACTCTTCGCACGACTTCGGCAAAGACATCCTTCCCAAAATCCTTGACCAGTACAAGCTGTATGCCTTCAATTTCATCGACGAAAACAAGAAGGAAGCGCTTTACTGGCGAGACGTGGGGACGATAGAAGCCTATTACGAAGCCAACATGGACCTGGTGTCGGTTTCGCCGGTGTTCAACCTCTATGACAAGCACTGGCCCATCCGCACGCACCAGAGACAGTATCCGCCCGCCAAGTTCGTCTTCGGTGAACCGGGACGCACCGGCATGGCGGTGGATTCCATCGTATGCCCTGGCTGCATCGTTTCCGGAGGGCTGGTGCGCCGGAGCGTTCTTTCCCCGGACGTGCGCGTGAACTCCTATGCTGACGTGGATTCGAGCATCATCTTTTCCCACGTCAACATCGGGCGGCACTGCCGGATCAGGAACGCCATCATTGATCGGGACGTGCATATCCCCGAAGGCACCGTGATCGGCTATGACGCGGAAGAAGACGCGAAGAACTACGTGGTCACCGAAACGGGAATCACTGTTGTGACTCGCGATTACTCGCTGTTCGAGAGTCCGGTAGCGGTGGATTACTTTACATCAGAATAATTCGGCCCTCACCCGCTGTGACCGGGTGAGGGCATGGATCCCTGTTTTCCTTCCGGCACTTTCCCAATGAAGGGTTCTGGCTCGCTGTTCATCGTGCGATGCCCGGTAATCCAGAACATTAGTATTGGCCTTAGCATCCTAATAGCAAACGCTGCTCCAAGCGCCGGAGGAGTTCCATGCCGATTATTCGAAGCTGCTCCAATTGCGGCCAGAAGAACCGTGTTACTGCGTCGCATCTGGCGGACACCGGCCGTTGCGGCGCATGCAAATCTGCGCTGCCTCCGGTCGCTGAGCCTATCGCCGTGGATGCCACGGAATTCGATGAGATCGTGCAGAACGCGCGTGTGCCGGTGCTGGTGGATTTCTGGGCAGCGTGGTGTGGTCCGTGCCGGATGGCTGCACCGGAGGTCGCGACGACTGCGGCGAACATGGCTGGTAAAGCTATCGTGCTCAAAGTAGACACCGAGCGCAACCAGCAACTCGCGGCGCGGTTCGGGATCCAGGGCATTCCCTATTTCGCAGTCTTCAGCGGTGGCAAGCCAATGGTGCAACAAGCCGGACTGGTGGACCACTCTCAAATGGAGCAATGGCTTAAGTCAGCAGCCCTGTCAGCCGCCTGAGAGCCAAGGCGCGCATCCGCTTAACATGAACTGATTCCGCTCGCGAGCCAACGCTTCATGCTGCGCTCAAATCTGGTAATTTCTTTAGCAGTGATTTAGGGGGAGGCACTATGGCCGTGAACCTGAATTCAGCCGCATTGAAGCGCATTTTTGCGTTCTGGGTAGCTACTGTTTTTTGCTTCAGCTTGCCGGCACAGAACCACGTCAGGCCGTCCGGGAGCGACACTCCGAAACAATCGCCTATGAAACCACCACAAGCGAGAACCGAAACAGTTGTTGACGATTATCAAGGACATAAGATCGCCGACCCGTATCGCTGGCTGGAGAATGCCGGCTCACCGGAAACGCAGAAATTCGTGGAAGAACAGAATGCTTACGCGCAGCGAGTGCTCGACAGTGCGCCGGTAGACAGGAATGCATTACGCTCACGCATTGAACAGCTGTTAACGATCGGGCGGGTGGAGCCGCCACGGCCTGCGGGAAAGTACTACTTCTACACGCGGCGCGACGGCCGCCAGAACCAGCCCATCCTTTACGTACGGGAAGGGCTCAACGGAAAGGACCGTCCGCTGGTTGACGTGAACGCGCTGGCGCCGGACGGAACCATTGCACTGGACTGGTTCTACCCGTCCAATGACGGTAAATACCTGGCATACGGCACCTCGCCCAACGGTTCTGAGATCAGCACGCTGGAAATCCTGGAGACGGCGACCGGGAAGCATCTGGCAGACAAGATCGGACGCACGCGCGCGGCAAGCGTAGCGTGGCTCCCGGACAACTCCGGCTTCTACTACACACGCTATCCCCGGCCGGGCGACGTTCCCGCCGGCCAGGAAATGTACAACCGCAAGGTTTTCTTCCATAAGCTGGGCGATCCTGGAAATCTTGATGGGCTTAAGGACCCGCAGGAATTTCCTGCTGCAGGCGAATCCGTGGATCCGCAGAGCTGGCCCAATGTCCGCATTTCAAACGACGGCAAATGCCTGATCGTTAAGCTGGATGAGGGCTGGGCCAAGTCAGAGCTCTTCGTCAAGAATCTCGCTGATCCGGGCGCATCACTCCTCCGGATCACCGGCGGTAAAGAGTTTCTTTACGACGCCGATGGCTACAATGGCCAGCTCTACATCATCACTAACGAAGATGCTCCTCGCTTCCGCGTAATGAAGGCTGATTGCGCGCACCCGCAGCGCGATAGCTGGCGTGAGATTGTTCCGCAGACTGATGCCGTGCTTGAGGAAGCGCCCGTCATCGGCGGCCGGCTGTTCCTGCGCTACACGCTCAACGCCGCCTCAGAGCTAAAAATCGCAGACCTGGACGGCAAACATGTTGCGGACGTCCGTATGCCGACGCTCGGCAGTATCTACGCACTGGGAGGCGACTGGAGCAGCAAGGAAGGATTCATGGGCTTCACCTCATTCGCCGTTTCCACAAC
>JBAIYI010000630.1:0-2477 GCA_037915955.1 Terriglobales bacterium | reverse complement strand
ATCCGCCACTGGGCTCAGTCCAGATGACGGGACAGCAGACGATTGCTGCCGAGCCGAAGACGACTGCCATCGGACCGGTTGACGAGATGGTGACTTACATCATCGCGGCCAACAATCTCTGCGGTGGCTCGGACAAGAGCCTGGCCGCGGTTCACATCCTTGGAACCATCGAGCCTCTGCCCGTGGTCCCGCTGACCAGCATCTTCTTCCCGACCGCATGGCCGACGACGAAGAATCCGGAACTCGGTCTCCTCAACGGCCAGAATGACCTGTTGAAAGACACGGTAGCCGGCTTCAATAAGTTCCTCGAGTACGATCCAGATGCGAGGATCAAGCTGGTTGCGCACACCGATCATCGCAGCTCGGATGACTACAACATGAAACTCAGCGACCGGCGCGCCGACCTGGTGAAGGCCGCGTTGATAGCTCTTGGCGTGGATGCGTCCAAGATTGAAATGGTGCCTGAAGGCGAGACACCGCAGCTGGATGAAGCTGCCGTGAAACAGCTGGAGCAGGCAGCCGGCATGAACCGCAAGATCACCGATCCGCTGGTACATGCTTACAACCGTCGTGTAGACCTCTTCATGATTCCGAAGGTGAAACCGGAGCAGGCTTCGAAAGAAGTCTTCCCACCCAGAGGAAGCAGAGAGGTGAAGGTCCTGGAGAGCAATGGCTTCCCGGGATTCGGCACTGTGAAGAAGCTGAGCGTTCCATTGACCGCACCAGCTGCCGCAGGACAGCAATAAGCGACGAATCGGCAGGTCTTCTCCCGGCACCGGCCGGGAGAAGGCCCGGGCCGAAAATTTAAAAGAGCCAGCAATATGCGCCGGTTAGTTCTACTCTTCGGAACAGCGTTGCTGGCTCTTACTTTTGCCTTCCCTCAGTACGGCAAGCATCCTTCGCATAATTCAAAATCCACAGCCGCACCCGGGGCTGCGCCTGCAATCCTGTGGCGGCAACCGGATGACATACAGTCGCGAGACCTCTTTTACGGTCCGGGCGGACCCGAGCATGTACCCAGAGGCAAGCTACAGTTCATCGAAGAAGACCTGAAAGGTTCGCAACCCAAGTTCTTTGTGCGCGACAGCGAAGGCACCCGCTGGGGCGTAAAGCTTGGTCCGGAGGCGCGCGCCGAGACAGCGGCGACGCGAATTCTCTGGGCGCTCGGGTATTTTGCCGACACAGAATATTACCTGCCGGAACTGCCCCTGAAAGGCATGCCTCAGCTCAAGAGAGGCGAGCAATATACCAGACAAGGCAAGGCCATAATGGTCCGAATGAAGCGCTACGAAAAGGGCGTGCAAGCGGCAGGCTTTTGGCGATGGGATGAGAATCCATTCGTCGGCACGCGGGAGCTGAATGGGCTCAAGGTCATCATGGAACTGATGAACAACACCGATTTCAAGCAAGAGCATCTCGTCATCCATGAAGTGGAAGGCAGGGAACAGCGCTACATGGTGAAGGACCTGGGAGCAACATTCGGACGCGCCGGCGCAGGGTACTTCAACCGGACCAAGGGCAAACTCTCCGATTATGCACGAGCCGATCTCATTCGGCAGTCAGATGCTCAATACGTGGATTTCTGGTATTTCAAGCAGGTACCGCGCGCCGATGCAAAATGGGCCGGCGAACTGGCCGGCAAACTTTCTGACAAGCAGCTTAACGATGCTTTTCATGCCGCCGGGTTCTCGGATCGCGAAGTGCAAGGCTTCGTTGCAAAGTGGAAAGAGAAAGTGAACGAATTGAAGAGGCTTTAATTCTGTCGCTCCGCTCCGAACCGCTCAAGGGTATCGCATTGGCTGATTGTCTCCAGGCTAAATCGGGAACCCTGAGTACTTTTATGATGGTGATGTAGATCACTGCCCCTGAAAACGCTTTTCACCACAATTCTTCCAGCCTGCGGGCGATACGGGTCAATCCCGGTCTGGGATACCGTCGCCCCGGCTTATATCAGAAAGTAAAGCTCGATGAACGTGCTCGACTCTCCGCGAACGCGCTTGTGCTCCGCCTTGGCAATTGTCATTCTGGGTGCTGGCACAGCCATCTGTATCGCGCAGGGGATGAAAGAGTTCTCCAATCGTCGCGAAGGAACGTCTGTCCATCTCAACGCGCTCAACGACTTCACCCTCATCGCCATCCACAAGAGCTTCCATGCCTTTCCGCGAAATGCCAGCCTGAATGTGCGTTTCTTCCTACCTGCTCTGCCCGCCGGAGACAAGAAAATTTATGTTGAGGCGCAGGAGCTGCAGGATTCATTTCATTACTTGATGCAGTCAAGCGGCTCTTTCGCATGGAAGAAAGATGACTGGAACATCTTTCGGCCGTGGCCAACCAGTGACGTCATTGACCCGCTGGGGATTCAGCCGGACAACCTGGGTGTGCTCGCCAGCTACCAGATCGGCAATCAGGAACGCGTATATCTGCCCGCCGATGTTTATTCTGACCCGGAACAGCCTTCACGCCATGGCTACACCTTC
>JBAIYI010000154.1:0-1955 GCA_037915955.1 Terriglobales bacterium | reverse complement strand
GTGACGCTTACATCGGCCGAGCCGTTGGACGGCGTCAGGCTAAGCGCCGAGACGCTGACTTCAAATGAAATCACGCTGTCTGCCGGAGCGTCGCCGAAGCGGACCTGACTGGCTCCGGATGTCGTGGTTCCGGGCGTGGGTGTTGGGCTGGCGCCGAGGCCATTTGAGCCTCCACCACCGCAGCCGATGGCAAAGACCAATCCAGCAACAACAATCAGGGCAAGAGCGGCCCGCTGGGCCGACTGAGCAAGCAATTTACCAGTGTTCCTAAACATTTCAGAATCTCCTTCTCGCAGGACTTTCTTTAAACTTTTTTGAATTTTGATTTCGATCGTTAAGCCCTTGGGGTCCAGAGTAGCTTTTGAGCGAGGCAGGTTTTCCAGGCTCTTTAAGCGTTGGTCCTGTTTGGGGGCTTGCTCCAGGACTGCAACTCCTCCGTCAGAAGCAACTGCATTTACTTCATAAGTGCTGTTCTTACGGATACTCTGCTGGGTAAGACACGCTTCATCCAGCTCTGGAACAGGTTTCTGCGACCGTTTTTTGCAACCCTGGAGTAATCCGCTTTACTTATGAAGTGCCTGACCTTCGGGGGCCCTGATATAGGAAGAACACCGCAGACGAGGAGTGAAACAGGCGGAAGAATGAGAAAAGCCGCACCCAGGTTCGAGTGCGGCTTCTGTTTTAGAAACGACCCGGACTTACTTGGTCGAAGTCGGGACCGGTTCCTCCGTTGGCATCTCTGTAACGCGACGAGAGAGCATGTTCAACGCGTCGTGGTGACCGAAGTCGGCATACGTACCCGCCGGAGCAGCTCCGGTTCTGTAGAAATCCGGGCTCAGGAACATCAGCCCACGAACCCGCACGATCATGCCGTCTTTGAGGGTTTGGTCGGTGTTGGTATCCAGCAGTTCAAGGTCGGTGCTCGGCGAGAGATGCACCCAAACCCAGTTGTAGCCGGACAGCCTGTGGACATACGAATCAAAAGGAAGGTCAAGCAGGACCCAGGAACCGGAGTCGTTCCCTGGCGCTATCGAGGTGTTATTTGGCGTAAAGCAGGCTCCAGTTTCGTCGTGGTCGCAATGGAGCCGCCCGGTGACTGCCTGCTGTTGCAGCATTACGCCGGTAGCAGTGAAATGGGTGAAGTCGCCATCAGGTACGGCGCTGCCTGTCTTCACGGCCACTCTCTGGCCGGGGAAGAGGTGCCTGGAGTCAAACGGGAACAGGAAGCTCGGTACCGGGACACCAAGGCTTGAGATGTCCGTCTTGCCGGCATCCACCGTGAATGCGTTGTCGGTGAGATAGTTGGTGTGGACTGTGTAGGTTGAGCCCACGTTGTCAGCTTTCGTGTTATTGCCCGAGGCATCCTGGGCGATGAACTGGAATGTGTCAGCCTTGAAGCCGGAGATATCCTTGGTGCCGAAGAAATTGCCGGCATCAGTGATCACACCCTGGACGGCCGCGCCGTTCGCGGTCGCCACGCCTTCCACTTCGGTGGCATACAGTTTACCGTTCGACTCGGTGTAGCCATCGAGCTCCACGACGCGGTTCAGCGTGCTGGCTGCATCGGTGAGGGCATCATGGAACAGGGTGCTGCTGTCCGTCTGAATGTCCAGCACTCCTCCATTGAGGCCGGTCTTTACGGTGAGCGTTCCGCCGTTTACGGCGGTTACCTGGCCGATCACGCATTCAAGCTCGCCGTTGTGATGGTGTTGCTCGCTGGCCGCCGGGATGTCTTGGCCGGTGAACGTGAATACGTCAGAGGTGAGGTTCACGCCCATGATCTCGTCAGGATTGTCCGGATTGGTGACAATCGCTTTCGCCAGGTTCACGTCAATGGCCACAACGCTGTTGGACGTGAATTGCACCGGAGGATTGAAATCTACTTTAACAGTCTGCAGACCAGGATAATCTTTCTGCACGATTGATTCCGGGCCGGGAGCAAACGATTCTGTAAA
>JBAIYI010000196.1:0-2385 GCA_037915955.1 Terriglobales bacterium | reverse complement strand
GAGATCAACTTCATATTCCTGCTCCGGGTGGGTGGGCTGGGGATCGTTTGGATCCGGCCACGGCGAGACCATCGCGCGCACAATCAACGATCCGCCGAAAATGACCATAATCAGTGCCAGCAGGGCGATGGGCGGCAGCATGAATTCGGCTACCAGCTTGCCGAGCGCATCCATGCCTTTGCCGGATGAATTCAGGATAGAAGTAAACGCGACGATCGCGCCGATGCATGCGACCGCCATCAGGAAAAGGCCGCGCACGATTACCATCAGCCGCTCCCATAAGCTCAACGGCTCGGTGCGCCACCAGTGCGTGCGCAGGAAGAGAACCTGGCGCTGCCATAGTGTCAGCCGCACAACGCCGGCGTTCGAATCCGGCTCGGGACTGGTGATAACGGGCATATCCCATGATAACAAGTGGAGCTGCATTGGCCGGCGTCCCAGGACTCGATAGAAACAGAAAAGACGCGGCCCGTAGCCTTCGGCTGGCAGAGACCGCGTCTTGAATTGCTGCTTGCGAGTTCGCGTTATTGCTTCAGATAGATCTTCAGCACAGAGGTGAAGTTATTCTGGTCAAACGCTATGGCGGCCAGATCAGGTTTGCCATCTTTGTTGAAGTCCGCCGAGATCATACTGAACACCAGCCCTGGCGTAGCGAAGTGCTGGGTGGTGCTGAAAACGCCAGAGGCATCGTCAATGATCGCGATATTCGGAGCGCTGTTCTGCTCGTAACCCGCGGCAAAATCAGGCGCGCCGTCGCGATCGAAATCGCCCGGAGCGCCGGAAAGCACAAACGTCTTGTTGGGCGAAGTAGTAGCATCGCGGGTGAATACGGTGGCATAGCTGAATGAGCCCCCGCCCAGGCTGCGCAAATAGTCCAGGCTGTAGAGCACTTGGGTGTTGTTGATCTTGTTCAGGCGGCTGGTCAGCAGAGCGTCAGCCAGACCGTTGTGGTCCACATCCACAGCAGAACCAGGGAACTGCCAGGTCACGTCCTGCTCGCGGACCTCAGAAAGGCTCCAGTGTCCGTTCAACTGGCTTCGCGCGAGGAAAATCGTTCCATAGTCGATCGTTGGCTGTCCCGGAGGATTGTTGCACACTCCTGTAAGCAGCAGATCAAATCGCGTGCTGGTCACAAAGTTGCCGCCCAGCAGTTCCGAGGCGAAGCACCCGGTGATCGAGGGATGATTGCGGGGATTCACGTTTACCGCCTGCGTCACCGTGGAGGTGAAACTGCCGGCGCCATTGCCGAACCGGGTGATGATTCCGCCATTGAGGGTCACCAGGTCAAGCTTGCCATCGTGGTTCACGTCGCCAACGGCCATGCTGGTGCATTCCTGGTCGCTGACAGAAAAGCTCTTTGAGATCGTGAACTTGCCGGCTCCATTGTTGAGATAAACCCGTATATGGGCATTCTCGAGCGAATCGGTCCCGCAGCCCACGATATCGGGGATTCCGTCACCATTGAAATCGCCTACCGCTGCGCGCTTACTGACCAGCGTCGAGTCCACTGTCACGGGAGCAGAGAACGACCCGCCGCCCAGGTTGAAAAGAACAGCTAAATGTAGACCATTGGAGACGAGGATGTCCGGTCGTCCGTCGTGATTGAAGTCGGCCACCGTGAGCGATGATTGACCGCCCGGAAGCGAAATGGATTTCGTTGTGAATCCGGTTTGAGCGAACGCTGTGACTGCGAAGAGGCAGACCACCAGCAGGAGAGCATTACAAGAACGGGGCATTGTGGCACCTGAGTCCGGGGAACAGTGAGTTGCTGCGCATTAAGAATCAGTGGCTCCGAACGCACGTTGCCCTGATATGTGATCAATCACATAAGAATTTGCCTTAATACTTACACTTGCAGAGGAAATGACTCTGATCGGCTCAGGGGCGTCGATGCCGTCGTGGGCGGCGGGCCGTTTGCAGTCGCCTGAGCCTGCTAGCTTCGGGTGGGAACACGCCGCGAAGGAGGACGATGAGCCCGAGCCCCCACAGCCCGCCGAGAAATGGAATGGGATAGGCTGAAACCGCGGACTCTCCTCCCTTCAAGTCCATGATCGCCCCAACGGACATTGCGATACCACAAGTGCTCGTTGCTACCAGAAACAGCCCCAGCACCCCCAGGCCCACTCGCTGTCCTCTGGTGAACTCGGCGTCCTTGGAAAAAATGTTTCGAAAGAACCGGCCCTCATTCAGTACGGTGTCAGGAAAGACAATATTTCGCTGCCGGTTAATGATGTCCCGCTCGAACTCTTTCCGCCTCATCGGGGCAAGATCATAGCATGAACCATGCTATAATCTACTTTGTTTTCATGCGTTTTCTTGCGTTTGCCGGGTCTTCTTCGGCCGCGACAAAAATCCTTACGAGCTGAGGTATCACCATGTCTGGCC
>JBAIYI010000128.1:0-7404 GCA_037915955.1 Terriglobales bacterium | reverse complement strand
GCAGCCGTACCGGCCTGCCCGTCTCCACATATTTCAGCTCGCTGAAGCTCCGCTGGCTGCTGGAGAATCTCCCTGGCGCCCGCGCGCGGGCGGAGAGAGGCGAGCTTCTGTTCGGCAATATCGACTCCTTTCTGCTTTGGAACCTTACGGGCGGAGCGAAGCACCGCGCTCATATAACTGACGTTACCAACGCCAGCCGCACGCAGTTGATGAACCTGCGCTCGCTGCAGTGGGATGCCGAGCTGTTGAAGGTATTCGAGATTCCTTCACAGATGCTGCCGCGCATCGCATCCAGCAGTGAAGTCTACGGTGAGATCGCACGCGGCCCGCTCGCCGGCGTTCCCATCGCCGGCATTCTCGGCGATCAGCAGGCAGCGCTCGTGGGCCAGACCTGTTTCCAGCGCGGTGAAGCCAAGAACACGTATGGGACCGGTTGTTTTCTGCTGATGAATACTGGCGAAAAGATGGTGCCCTCAAAGCACGGACTCCTCACCACGGTCGCGTACAAATTCGGCAACAACGCGCCATGCTACGCCCTGGAAGGCAGCGTTGCCATTGCCGGCGCGCTGGTTCAGTGGCTGCGCGACAATCTGGGCATGATCGGCGCGAGCGCTGAAGTCGAAGCGCTGGCGCGAACCGTGGAAGATAACGGCGGAGTCTACTTCGTGCCGGCCTTCTCCGGACTGTACGCTCCCTACTGGAACGAAGCTGCGCGCGGCACCATCAGCGGCCTTACCCGTTACGCGAACAAAGCGCACATCGCCCGCGCTGTGCTCGAAGCCACCGCTTTCCAGACCCGCGATGTAGTGGAAGCCATGGAGAAAGATTCGGACATCAGGCTGGAAGTCCTGCGCGTCGACGGAGGCATGGTCGCGAACAAGCTGCTCATGCAGTTTCAGGCCGATATCCTGGCACGGCCTGTCGTTCGTCCTGCCATCTCGGAGACAACGGCGCTCGGAGCAGCGTATGCGGCGGGATTGGCCGTAGGCGCGATACAAGGAATCAGTGAACTCCGCTCATTGTGGTCCGCCGCCGAGACCTGGCGGCCCGACCTCAATGCGGAGAAGCGCGAACAGATCTATGCTCGCTGGGAAAAAGCAGTCAGTCGCTCCGTAGACTGGATCTGAAGACTGGCTCTGATCACTACCGTACCGGCTGCATGGTTACCTGACTGCTTGGACACTCACGCACGCTCTTGGTGCATGCCTGAAAATCCAGCTGCCTGTTCAGGCACACCTCAAGAGCCACAAGTTCGCCATTGTGACAGGACAACCGGAAGGCTCCGGCTGGAGCATGGTTCGTTCCCGCAAAATCAGATTCCAGCTGCGCTGCCGTCACCTGCTTTGGCTGGCTCAGATTTTTGTAAGGTGGCGGAACCTGGACTTTCTTGAACGCCCGCTCCGCTTCGGCGAAGTATTCCTGCGCAGAAAGCCCGCTGCATGTGCCGTGCTTTTCCCATTCGTGCTGAATAAGCCCGCGGCTGGGATAGTAATCCAGCATCCGCCGGACAACATCCGCAGCAACCGGACTTGCAGGCGTGCAGCTTAGCGGTGGCTCTCCGGAGTTCGACTGCGGCCACAGCCCGTGCAGCACAAATGCCGTGTGGTTCCCGGTTCGGCATTCGCCGGAATGATCGTTGGGGTGCTCGGCGCAGTAATTCGGCGCCCATGAAAGCGAGAGCAGGTAGTAGTCGAATGACGAGGTCTGCTGCTGAGTTTTCTGTTTGTGGCGGCGAGCGACAAGAGTTGCAGCCAACACGATCACCACGACGATCAGCAAATACATCCGAGCACGGGCCATCTTGAATCCCCCCGTTTGGTGAACGGGCATTCTACTGCAAGAATTGCGGTTCTTAAGAGGAACAATACCGCGACTTTCGGTGTCACACTTCTTTGGGCGGCACGTCTATATCGCCAACAGGGGGAACCTTTATGCGTCTGGTCGCTGCATTCATATCCTTGCTGATGCTCGTGCCTCAAACTGTCCTCGTCAGCGGACGTATCCTGGATCGTGAAGGGAAGCCGCTGCCGGACGCCACCATCAGCTATACGTCCCTTCAAACGGGGCGCGGCTATCAGGCCAAGACCGATAAGAACGGCGAATTCAGCATGGCGGGCGTGGCCGCCGGCTACTATCAGGTGAAAATCACCGATTCCTCCGGCAAACAGCTTTACTCAGGCAAGCGGAACGTCCTGCTCGCCACCGATCGCGAAGCGGACAAACAGGTCGGCGCTGACCAGAACGTCTTGAATGTCGACCTTTCCGTCTACGCTTCCGCCTCTCCTGCGCCTGCGGCAGGCGAACAATTGTCTCCAGAACAGCGCAGTGCCCGCGAGGCGGCCGAGTTGATCGCCAAAGGTGACGAGTTCGCCCGCAATGACAAACTGGAAGATGCCCTTGCTCAATACAAGAGAGCTGCGGCCATTGCGCCCAATCCCGGGTTCGCGCTGTATCGCAGTTGCAATGCGAAATCGAATTACGGCGACTTCGCCGCAGCCGCCGACTTTTGCCGGCAGGCGATTGCAGCGGACCCGGCGCAGTGGGATTTCTATCAGTCACTCGCCTCCGCCCGGGTGGCTCTAGGCCAGACGCCGGAAGCGCTGGAGAGCTACGAGAAAGGAATCGCCCGCGCCCAGGACGCGCTCCAGAAAAATCCTGGCGTTCCCCGTATCCGCAATGGTGTTGCTCAAATGCTCACTGCGGAAGGCTCAATTCATGTAAAGCAGAAGAAGTTCGACCAGGCAGCGGGTGAATTTACCCGCGCTGCGGAATTCTCGGCTTATCCCGCAATGGCGTATTCCAATCTCTGCGCCGTACTCTACAACAGCAACCACATGCAGGATGCCGTGGCCGCGTGCCAGAAAGCCAATGATTCCGATCCAAATTTTGCCGATCCTTATTTCACCAAGGCATCTGCCCTGCTCGCCACCGGTACAGTGCAGAACGGCAACTATGTTGTCCCGCCGGATACGCGGGTAGCGCTGCGCAAGTATCTTGAACTCGCGCCGAATGGCCAGCACGTGAGCGAAGCCAGGGCGTTGCTGGAAGGACTGGAACCTTCTGCGCGAAAATAAAACGGCTTCTCGGGAGTCCAGGACAGAACCGCAGCTCTGAGGGAAGCTGTCCCGCTGTTGCGGCACGTGTGGCCACCTCGCCGTCTTGTCAGGAATCCAACTTTGCCAGAGGTAGCTTCCGTGAAAATTCCCTTTCTGCTGGGCCGGCTGATCTTTGGCGGATTTTTTCTTTATAACGGCATCCACCACCTGAGAGAGCGCAGGCAGCTTTCGCAGTACGCGCAGTCGAAGAACGTGCCGAAGCCCGACCTTGCGGTCAGTGGATCGGGAATTGCGCTGATCGTCGGCGGCGCGAGTGTGCTGCTCGGCATCAAGCCAAAGCTGGGCACGCTGGCCATCATTGGATTTCTTGCCGGCGTCTCTCCCACCATGCACAACTTCTGGAAAGTTGAAGATCCCGCCCAACGCATGAATGAAATGATCAACTTCAGCAAGAACATGGCCCTGCTGGGTGCTGCCCTGGCCTTACTCGCAGTTGAAGAGCCGTGGCCCGCAAGCGTCCCGGTTGCACAACTGGGAGACCGATATCACATGGAAGATATTGTGGCCGCGTAATCGGGCATCACCGGAGACAGCGTGGATCGAAGAAGTTTTCTCAAGGGAGTGGCCGTGAGCGCCCTCACGGCAAGAGCCACGGCGAGAATCGCGGCAACAAACAAGATGAGCGGAGCCGGCATGGATCGATCACAAGCAGCGCAATCGAGGAGCGGAGGCATGATCTATCGCACGCTGGGCAAGACCGGCGAGAAGGTCTCGGCCATCGGATTGGGTGGCTTCCACATTGGCCAGCCGAAGCTCAGCGAGCAGGACAGCACCCGGCTGATTCGCTCGGCGGTCGACGGCGGCATCACCTTCATGGACAACTCATGGGACTACAACAAAGGAGACAGCGAAGTCCGCATGGGTAAAGCCCTGAAAGACGGCTATCGCCAGAAGGTCTTCCTTATGACCAAACTCGACGGCCGCACCAAACAAGAGGCCACGAAGCAGATCAACGAGTCACTGCAACGACTACAGACTGATCATCTCGATCTGCTCCAGCACCATGAGGTGATTCGCTTTGAAGATCCCGACCGCATCTTTGCCGAAGACGGAGCCATGGAAGCTGTGCTCGAGGCCAAAAAGGCGGGCAAGGTGCGCTACATCGGCTTTACCGGTCATAAAGACCCGCACATCCACCTTTATATGCTCGACGTAGCTGCGCGCCACGGCTTTCACTTTGATACTGTGCAGATGCCGCTGAACGTAATGGACGCGCATTTCCGCAGCTTCGGCAAACTGGTGCTGCCGCGGCTGGTGCAGGAGAAAATCGGCGTGCTTGGGATGAAGTCCATGGGCGACCACATCATCCTGAAGAGCAACACCGTCAAGCCCATCGAGTGCCTGCATTACGCACTCAACCTGCCGACATCCGTTGTGATTACGGGCATCGACAGTCAGGAAATCCTTCAGCAGGCCTTGGAAGCTGCGCGCACTTTCAAGCCGATGAGCGAGCAGGAAGTTGCGGCGCTGCTTGCGCGCACGGAAAAAGTTGCCGCCAAAGGCGAGTATGAGCTGTTCAAGACCTCAGCCCATTTTGATTCCACCGCTCATCATCCGGAGTGGCTGGGCGGGCAATCTCCTTCCGTGGACAAACTCGCCGGGCCTCCGAGCTGATTATCTCCAGCTGCTGTCCCCAATCCTGTACTTCACTCCAGCGTTGAATCGCAGCGCCATCACGGGCGAGTTCTCGCCGCCCACAATCATCAGGTCCAGGCCAAGCGGCTGCAGCACCCAACGTTCTGCAACTCTGATTTCCAGACCACCGCCAATGCTTCCTGCGCGTGTCCAACGCTGGGTCTTCGTTCCGCCGGCTGGTGAATCGGAAAGCTGTGCAGCTCCGAACAGGAGTTCCCCGCTCAGCCGCGTTCGAAATTGTTCTCGTGTCGATAGTTGAGGGCCTGCCATCAAGGTGATCACGTGAAAGCCACTCCCCTGTGACTCGATTCCCTGTCGTCCCAGCTCTCCCAGCAAAGCGACGCCTGCGCCCGGCATCCACGCACCGCCTACTCTCATTCCCAGCGCGTGCGGCACATCGCCGTTGTTCGTTCCCACGCGGGAAAAACTCTCAGAATTGAGCGCTGAATAGAGCACGTAAATCTCTCCGGTCTGCGCCTTCGCTGCCGGCATCAAACTCGCGAAGATCAGTACCGCTGCCATCGCGTACTTGCAACTTTTCATGATCGTCCACCTCGCGATAACCTTATCCGCGAGGAGATCCCGGGCCGTAGCGGCAAGAAGCGACCGGTGACCGATGTCGCGCTTTACCGCACCCGGAACTTTACCGGGTCTCAAGCATCTAATGCCTATGCCAAACAGCGAAACAGCAGTCCTCGGCGGCGGCTGCTTCTGGTGTCTGGAAGCAGTGTTTGACCGCCTTCAGGGCGTCACTTCCGTTGAGTCTGGTTACATGGGTGGGCGCGTCAACAAGCCTACCTATCAACAGGTCTGCAACGGCGACACGGGCCACGTGGAGGTTGTTCGTGTGACGTTCAATCCGGCAGAAATCACGTATCGCGATCTGCTGGAAATCTTCTTCGAGATCCACGATCCCACGACTCTGAATCGTCAGGGGAATGACGTGGGTGAACAGTACCGCTCCGTTATTTTCTACACGTCGCCGGAACAGAAAGCTCAGGCGGCGCAGGCCATCGCGGAACTGGACCAATCACGCGCGTGGCCGAACCCGGTGGTAACCACTGTGGAGCCGGCAAAAGAATTTTTTGTCGCCGAGGATTACCATCAGGAGTACTACGCCAATAACTCCTCTCAGCCTTACTGCATGTTCGTAATCTCTCCCAAGGTGAAAAAGTTCGAAAAGAAGTTTGCTCAGCGAATCAGGGCGTAATCATTCACCCGCAGCTCCGTCCGGCAGCTCCGGACGTGAGCTGCGCGCCTGAGACTCTGCAACTCCTAAATTCTGCATCTAAAATCCGCAGCGCCGAACTTTGTCTGATTCTGATTCGAACGGAGACCTATTTCCATGAAGAGATTACTCACGCTCGCATTCGCGGGGCTGTTCTCGCTGGGCTTGATGGCCCAGACTGCAAGCCAGTCGGCCCAGTCAGACGATCAGTCCGCCAAGACCGATAAAAAGACCGCGAAGGCCGAAAAGAAAGAAGCCAAGGCCGCCGAAAAAGGCAAAGACATGAGCCTGACCGGCTGGATCAAGGGCGACAATGGCAAAGATACCTTTGTGAATGACAAAGATAAACAGAGCTGGGACATCGCCAATCCTGACGCGGTAAAGGGCCATGAAGGCCACCACGTGAAGGTGAAGGCGAAACTTGATGAAAGCAATCACTCGCTCACCGTAGACAGCTTGAAGATGATGAGAGAGAAGAAGCAGTCCGCAGAAAAACAAAAGGCCGACAAAAGCTAATTCCACAGCTCACTGAAATGCGGGCGGAGGCGAAATGCTTCCGCCTTCTTTTTTGCCCGCTGAAATTTCCTCGGCGCTCGCGTATGGTGGAAGTATGGCTTTCCGCCCCAAAGCCGATGCACAGCTGCTCCAGATCGTAGACGCAGCGCTTGCCGATGCGGCCCGCAAAAGCGGCGACTGGCTCGTCTGCCGTCCCGGATGCACGCAATGCTGCCACGGCCCTTTCCCCATCTCGCAGCTCGATGCGGCCCGCCTGCGCGACGGAATGGCCGAACTCGTAACAACCGATCCTGCTCGCGCCGCCCGCGTACGCACACGCGCTCAAGCCTGCATCGAACGCGTACGGAACGATTTTCCTGGCGACCCCAGGACCGGCATTCTCAACGACGATCCCGCAGCCGAAGCGCGCTTCGAAGCATTCGCTGACGACGAACCCTGTCCCGCACTCGACCTCGAAACCGGCACCTGTGATCTCTATGCGTTCCGTCCCATGACCTGCCGCACCTTCGGACCGCCAGTTCGCTCAGGCCCGGAAGGCGGCCTTGGCGTCTGCGAACTCTGCTACCACGGCGCTACTGAAGCTGAGATCGCCGCTTGCGAAATGGTTCCCGATCCGGAAAATCGCGAACTCAAGTTGATCGCCCAGGCAGAAAAGAAGTCGGGCGTGCATGGAAACACCATCGTGGCCTATTGCCTTCGCGGATCCTCGAACAAGTAGAAGCTTCCTCACAAATGACTCGATCGGGTAAGACGCTTTGTAGCACAGGCGCCCTCGTGTCCGGTCTCATGACATCCTTTACACGGTGTTCTCAGGACATCCTTTACACTTCCAGCCCGCGAGGGCAGGAGGCAAGCGGCCCTCGGAAAGAGGGCTGGGATGGCATGGGGGAGCGTGGACGTGAAGGAGCA
>JBAIYI010000907.1:0-2263 GCA_037915955.1 Terriglobales bacterium | reverse complement strand
GACCGGGGCGCGGGCATCGACGACCTGGAAAGATCGATGATCTTTGACAAGTTCTATCGCGGGCAGAGCCAGCGTTACCGCGTGCAGGGCACCGGCATGGGTTTGGCAATCGTGAAGGCGATTGTTGAAGCCCACAACGGACGCATCGACGTGACCAGCCAGCTCGGCCAGGGCTCGGTATTTTCCTTCGGACTGCCGCTTGCGAGTTGAAGGCGGCTAGAAGAGGGTTTCACCGCAAAAGACGCAAAGGCACGGAAGAGCACTCCGCAAAAAAATGCGCGGAGCAGTCAGAGTGACTGGCTTCCGCGCAGGTCTGTACTTCATTATTTGAACTCTATTACCGCAACTTCACGCTTGCCTCCACTGACATGCCTGGACGCAGGCGATGGTCGGCGTTTTCTCCCTGGTCCAGCACGACACGCACCGGGACGCGCTGCACTACCTTTACATAGTTGCCGCTGGCGTTTTCCGGAGGCAGCAGGCTGAAGCGCGAACCGGTGGCGCCGCCGAGCGCGTCGATGTGTCCGTGATAATCATGCGCGAAGGAATCGGCATGGATCGTCACTGGCTGGCCGGCTCTCATGCTGCGGAGCTGCGTCTCTTTGAAGTTGGCGGTGATCCAGAGGTCGTCTACCGGGATGATGGTGAGCAACTGCTGTCCGGGCTGGACACGCTGTCCGGCTTCCACGGTCTTGCGGCCGACGATCCCGCTGACCGGCGCAATGATTTCCGTGTAGCCGAGGTTGAGTTCGGCCGTGGTGAGCTGGGCTTTGGCGCGATTCGCGTCGGCGAGCGCGGCCCGGGCTCTTGCTTTGGAAGAGTCCACCTGCTCGGGCGCCGACTGCGCGGCCAGCAGATCAGCCTTGCGTTGCGCCAGCCTGCTCTGCGCTTGAGAAATGCGCTTCTGTGCGGCAACGATCTCCGCTTTCGCGGCGGCCACGGCTTCTTTGTCGGTGGCTGCTTCAGTGGCCAGGCGGTCGTATTCCGATTGCGAAATCTCGCGCTTGGCCAGTAGCCGCTCATAGCGCTGGCGATCGGCTTCAGTGCGCGAGTAGTTGGCTTCCGACTGCGCCAGCTTTGCGCGCGCTGCTTCCAATGACGCGTTCTCGGCGGCGATGGAATCTTCCGCTTCGCTCACCGCTGCGGTCGCCAGTTCGAGACGGCCGGTGCTGCCGGAGGAGACCACCGCGACGTCAGTCTGAGCGGCGACTGAGCTTGCGTTGAGCCGGTCATAGTCGGCGCGGGCGCGATCGCGCTCTGCCTGGAAGTCGGCGGGATCGATCACCGCCAGCACCGTACCGGCTTCAACATAGTGGCTGTCCTCGACTTCGGGATTCACGCGCAGGATGGTCCCGGCGACGCGCGCGCTCACCGGATGAAGATGTCCATCCACCTGCGCATCATCCGTTGATTCGTAGGTGGCGAGGTAAGACCACGCCGCGGTGCCGCATACCAGAACAAACAGCGCGAGGGCAGCGACCAGGGCAAATCGCCGCTGTTTCAGGAACGGAGTTTTTGGGGGTGCCGGTGGCGCGGGCGTTTCGAGCCGCTGCTCTTCTTCCATTTCCACCGCCACAGGATGAAGTTCACTCTTCACCAGTTCCGGATGATGCTGCTGTGTCTGCGTTGCCATTTCAGTTTCCTCCCAGATACTTGTTCAGATCTTTTTGTGCCGAGCCCATGGCGCGCAGCAGGGTCAGCTTGGCCAGGTTGTGCGCGAACAGGCTGGAGATATAGTTCTCATTGGCGGCAGCCACGTCCTGCTGCGCCTGGATCACTTCAAGATTGTTGGTGACGCCGTTCAGGAAGCGGTCGCGCGCCTGGTCGAGCGTGCGCTGCGCGAGCTCGGCGTTCTTTTCCGCCACTTTCACCGCGCTGTCTGCCGCTTCAAGATCGGTGAAGGCGTTGCGGACTTCATAGTCCACGCGGCCCAGCAGGTCAGCGTGTTCGGCCTGGCGACGGTCGGCGGTGGCGGAGGCTTCGTGAATATCGGAGCGGATGCGCCCGCCGGTAAAGATCGGCAGGCTCACGGTTGCGGCAAGAGAATAGGTTGCGTCGGAGCGGCCAAGGTTCTTGCCGATGCTTCCGTAGTAGCCGTTCACGCTTACGCCAGGCACGCGCTCCAGTTGCGCGGCTTTCTTGCTGAGCTGCGAAGCAGCAGAGGCGGCTTCGGCGCTGTGGACATCCGCGCGATGATCACGTGCCTCCAGCAGCGCTGACTGCAAATCGCCGCCGCTCCACGGCAGGTAGTTTGCCTTGCCCG
>JBAIYI010000593.1:0-1829 GCA_037915955.1 Terriglobales bacterium | reverse complement strand
GTAGATTCGATGAGTTCGTTTGGAGATTCAGAAAACTTGGGCTCCCGAGCACGAAGGAACCCTCTAGCTTTGACACACTTTGAGGCTTGCCAATATCGCAGCGTAGAGACGCGGCACGCCGCGTCTCACTCTTATCCCGAATAAACCATCTTTCGGGTAGGTCTCCCTCTCTTCACTGGGGGACGAAGCGGAATATCAGAATCGGTGGGGCACAGGCAGGAGTGCCTGCTAGACCATTTATCGGGGAATTAACGGCGTAGACGCTCACGCTCACCAGTAAGACGCGGCATGCCGCGTCTCTACGCACGCGTTTTCTCCGTGCCTCCATGGTGAGAGGTTGAGTCTCTTGCTTTGATTCATTTTCATTCGCGTTAATTCGCGGCAGAAAGAAAAAGGCCAGGCAGCTCAAGCGCCTGGCCTGATGTGCAGGTTGATTCATTGCGGGTTGGTGACCTCCGCCGGATGGGAAGTCACACCTGCGGTCACCGCCTGGCTGGGTTCATCGGCGAGTTTCACCGTGGAGAAGATCCGCTGCAGCCGGTCAAACATGCCGTTGTAATCCACTGACTTGGTGTTACCGGGCGTCTCTTCCACACTGAGAGCGAACTCGTAGCAGGAGCCCACGCCGTTGTTCAGGCTGCCCTGGATCCAGCGATGGAAGTACTTCACGTCAGTCTGCTCAGTGGCGTTCTCCACCCGGGTGAATTCAGCGCCGCGCAGAGTTGCTTTGGCCGGGATCGACTCGTCACTGGCATCGACCGGCGAGGTGTTGGCGACTTCCGCAGGCGACGGCGTCGCGAACTGGCCGCACTGCTCCTGCGTGAGCCCCTTGTTCACGCTGATCTTGAAGAAGGAAGAAGCCGGGTCACTGATGTGGCCGACATTCGCCAGCACCGCGCCGCCGGGCTGGGCAAAGTTCATGGGAGCCGGATCGGCCCAGGCCGTGTCGTCAGCTTTGATCTCAGGCAGCATCTTGTAGCTGCGCGGATAGCGGAAGGAGATTCCGTCATCTTCATTCTTGTAGCGGATGGTTGCCACGTTCCTGCCCGCGACTTTCTTCTTCGGAGTTTCAGCCTTTACTGGCGAGGGCTCCGGTGTCGGCGTCGGCATCACCACCGGCGCCTGGTTCTGCGCAACCGTGGTCTGCGATGGCTGGTTGCTGCTGGTTTCTTTGGTTTTGCTGGAGCATCCGTCCAGCGCGATGGCGAAAACCATCGCCACTGCCGCGGTTGCAACCATTGTTGCCGGGACACTCAGGGCAAAAGTCCGGCGCATCGCCCGTCCGAGCCCGGTGCCTGCTTTCTCATTCGCCTGCTTCATGTTTCTCACCTCCGCTGCCTCAAGCAGCGACCAGTGAAATGGCACGACGCGGGCCAATATGCGGAGTGTTGAATTGACTGGACTTAGCGGAATTCGCCGGAAGAGGCGTCGTTGTGGCTCACAGACACTGTGTGCGCCGTGACACGATTTCTTACTGCGCGCTCTTCTTCCAGACCACGTCTTCGTTATTGCGGCGGTCAATCAGGGCATCGACTTTGTGCTCGCCGTTGTAGCGGAACAGGATTCGGCCCTCCACACCCTTGCGGAAAAAGATGCAATCGGCCTCAGGAAGAAGCTCTTCGTGCGGGCGGTCGGTGCGTTGTATGTACAACCGGCCATTCTCAGCAGAGACCGTTCGCAGCACGCCGGGAGCGAGCTCGTATTTTCCGATGTAGTCCTTGAAAAGCTGCGGATCGCCTGTTCCCGCGGCCGGATCTTCGTAATAGCGCAGTACCTGGCCCGCAACAATCTGCCACCTGCCGTTGCGGTACATCCATGTATCAGTCGCG
>JBAIYI010000157.1:0-2885 GCA_037915955.1 Terriglobales bacterium | reverse complement strand
GAAGAGCCTTGATGGCTGGATTCGTTAAGAGCTGACCGGCCGTGACACTCGAAATGTAAGCTTGAGCGCCTCACCGGCTTTAACCGCCGACGGCAGGTAATCGAGCGGTTCCAGCAGGTGAACGTTCTGCACGCCTCCGAGAATCGCGTTCACGGGTTGGCGGACGTTGGGGTTGAGGTGGACCGGATAGACGATCTCGACATCTGGGCGCTGGGCGAGTCTGCGCAGGGCGTGGCAGATTCCCTGAAAGCCTTCGCCGAAATTTTCGCGGCGATGCCCGGTGACGAGAATCATGCGCCGCCTGGGATCGAGAAAGGCGAATCGCTTTTCGAAGCTCGCGTTAAGAGTGGGATCGCTCTTTAGACGATCGACGATGCTCAGGAGGGCGTCAATCACGGTGTTGCCGGTGATGATGATGAATCGCTCATCGACCCCGTCAGCGAGAAGATTTTGCCGCGCGGCTTCGGTGGGAGCGAAGTGAAGGACCGCCAGCACGGTGGTGAGCCGCCGGTTGATCTCCTCCGGCCAGGGCGCAAAACGATTGTGCGTGCGCAGGCCGGCTTCCACGTGCGCTACCGGAATCTTGTCGTAGAAAGCGGCAAGGCTGGCGGCAAACGTAGTGGTGGTGTCACCCTGAACGAAGATGAGATCAGGCCGCCACTGCCGGCAGAGATCGCGGACGCCGCGCAGCACGTCTGCCGTGAGGTCGGCGAGTTGCTGGTTCGGCTTCATCAGGTTGAGATCGAAATCAGGCTTGATATTGAAGACTTGGAGCACGTGGTCGAGCATCTCGCGGTGCTGGGCGGTGACGCAGACCTTGGTCTCAAACTCAGGGTGCCTGTGCAGCTCCTGGATTAAAGGAGCCATCTTGATGGCCTCTGGCCGGGTGCCAAACGTGATCAGGATGCGCGAGAGCTTCAACTTGGAAATCGCTCCGGTGGGATATGCCTGCGGTTTTTTGATTCTACATGAACCGCAGGCAGCTCCCGCGCGGGCGACTATGGTTTGGGTTGCTGGTCGGCTTCGGCCTGCATCAGGTTCAGCTCCGCGCGTTCTCCGTTGATGAGCACTACGCTGCGGTTGATGAGCTCCTGGCCGGTGCAGTCATACCGTTCATAGCAGGCCAGCGCGGTGAACGGCACCACGAACTCCACTGAGGTGGTTGCGCTCTGTGCCGGGAGATGAACGGTGGTGCTGAAATCGACGCCCTGAAACTGCGGGTCGCCGTGAAAGGACTTCGACACGGGGCGGAGCAGGTGGGCGATGTGGTTGTCGAAAGCCAAAGCGGCCAGCCGGTACTGTGACGATCCGGCCGGCTGCTCAAGCTGGGTGTTCACGCTGAGCTGGAGATAAGCACCGTCACGGAAGGAGATGAATGACGGCGGAGCGTAATCCACGAAGTGCGCCGCACCGGAGAGGTCTGTGGAGATCTTCTGAATTTCCGTGGCGTATCTGGTCTGGAGTTTTTCGAGTTCGGCCGGCGAAACATCGCGATGGACGCTGCCGCCTTCGCGAATCTTTGCCGCCAGCTCAGACTGAGGAATCAGCTTGGCGCTGACCAGCGTTCCCGGCTCGTACGTTTGCCCGGCTTGAGCGGTCTCGCCATCCTCTGGCTTCGCTGTACGGTGCGCGTGGCGGGCAAGATAGTGATCGCGGACGTCGGCGGGCGCGTCTTCCCCGCTGAGCCACACAGTAAGCGGCTCGCCGTTGAGGAACACTTCGCTCTCGAGCAGCGCGCCCTGGCGGCTGTCGAGGTCGGTGGCCTTTACCAGGCGCTCCGCCACGGCGCGGGGAATCACTATAGTGAGGTTTTCCGGACCTTCGGTCCAGACCTTCATGGCCTTGCCGCGGACGTGATGGGCGATTTCAAAGGCGAAGGCGTCGCAGGCAATGCTGCGGTCGAGGCGAGCGACTTCGATCTTCAGCAGCGGCAAGACCACGTCTTCATACGTACGGCGGGCGCGCTGGTTGTGGTTCATGGCTTCCGCAGAATAGGAGATGTAGTAGTTCCCCGTTATCGCCAGGACGGTCTGGCCGTTGAAGTTGTCGAAGTGAATGGACCCCTGCGGGAGCAGCTTCTGCCGCGGCTCATCGATGTCGAGCGCCTGGCTGAAGTAGAAAGGATAGGCAAAATGCAGCCCTCTGGCTTCAGCTCCGATCTGTTCCAGCACCGGCATATATTGCCGCTGGAGCACGCGCGAGGCAGGGTCAGTAACCTTGGCTATCGGTAACACCTGCGCCGATGCATGAGTCGCAATGAAGCCTGCTGCGAGGATGAGTGTTTTGAGTGCGAACTTACTTGCCATATTTCACTCCAGGAGATTGGTAGGGCGGATCGGCCACGGCACGCATATACGAAAGGACGGCTTTGATCTCAGCCGGCTTGAGCGTGGAGGCGTAGCCGGGCATTTGCGGCGACTTGCCCAACGCCGGGCCGCCGCGCGTAATCATGTTCAGCAAATCGGTATCAGAGATGCGATTGAGTGTAGCGCCATCACTGAACTGGTGCGGCGCCGGAGAGAGATTGTCCAGGTTGGAGACGCGCTCGGGTGTTGACTCCGAATCGTGGCAGCGGATGCAGTACTGATCGTTAACCTGCTTTCCGAGAGTCTGCTCATAGCCAAGTGCGGTCTCACGAAGAGCCAGAGTATTGGCGGTTCCGTCCTGCTTCCAGGTTTCGGCGACGACCTGGTAATCGCCGTTTTCGAATCCGAGCTGTACGTTCGTAGTGACCTGTCCGCTGGCATCAGAAAGCGCTTCAGCAGGAGTGAATTGCAGTCCCTGTCCGCGGAAGCGTACCAGAGCGCCGGTGACCGGATTGCCGTCGGCGCCGTTAACCTGCACTACCACAGGCTGCAACAGCGTGGAGCCGACCTGTCCCACCT
>JBAIYI010000706.1:0-3769 GCA_037915955.1 Terriglobales bacterium | reverse complement strand
CAACTTCGCCTGATTGGGGAACAAGCTTAAGTACTTTGATCGTAAGTATCCGCAGGTTGGTTTTCCCGCGCAAGCATTTTTGCTGGTTCGGGCACACTTTAGCAGCAGAGCAGGGTGACTGCTAAATGTTTTCTTTATCCTGAGCGAAGCGAGGAATCCCTCCAGGCTTGAATCACTGGCAACTGGAGTTGCATTCCAGTGGAGAGCGCCGGGAGCCCGAGGCTCTGGCTCTATCCGCCTAACTGCTTCTTCACAATTTCGCTCACCGTCTTGCCTTCCACGCGAGCGCCGGTGGCAGAAAGCTTTGCCATGGCTGCCTTCATCACGGTACCCATATCCTTCATCGTCGGCGATCCCATCTCCGCGATGGTCGCCTTCACTGCGGCGGTAATTTCTTCTTCTCCCATGGCTTTAGGCAGGTAAGCCTCAATAAGCTTGATTTCCGCCGCTTCCTTGTCCGCCAGTTCCTGCCGGCCGCCTTTCTGGAACTGTTCAATGGAATCCTTGCGCTGCTTGATCAGTGTGGAAAGCACCTGCTGCGCTTCCCTGTCGTCCAGCGGCGCGCGCTTATCGATCTCTTTGTTCTTCAGCGCCGCTTTCACCATGCGCAGCGTTGAGAGCCGCAGCTCGTCGCGGCTGCGCATCGCCTCTACCATATCCTTTTGGATCTGCTCGCTGAGCGCCATTCTCTTTCCCCTTTGTGGAACAGGAAATTATATCGGTCTGGGCCGCGTTGCTTCCCGGGCAAGCCGCTATTATCATTCGGCCAGACCTGCTGCCATCGCCATGTCCCCTTACGCCGTGATCTTCAATATCGCCATCCTCACCGCGATCATCGGGATCATTGTCTACTGGGTACAGCGATTCGCTGTCTTTCGTGGCTATAAAACGATCGAATCTGAGATCTATACGGTCGCCAATCTCCTGAACACCAGGCCGGTTCGGCAGGCAGGCGACGTTCTGCTGGCCGGAACCTACTCCAAAATTCCCACGGTGGTTCGGTTTTCCCATCGGCTTGATCGTCCGGGGCTTTACGTGCAAATGCGCGTGCCCGCCACGTTTGGTCTGGCCGTGATGCCGAAAGCGGAAAAACGTCCCGCTGAAGGCAGAGTGCTGATGCGCACTGGCAGCCAGCAGCTTGACGCGCGCTTCAATGCGCGCACCAATGAGCCAGTCGAAGTCCGCATGCTCCTGGGCACGCAAGAAGCCCGGCAGGCGCTGGAGACGCTTTGCTGCTCCTCGCAAACTGGCATCTCTATCCGCGGACAGATCATGGAACTCAGTGAGCTCACCATTCCGTCATTTCCCGCCAGACACGTCAGCGAGCATCTGCAGGCCATGGCCGAACTCGGTCTCCGCATCCAGCAGATGCCCGGCGCCACCGCCATAAAGATCGAGCCCTGGCCGCAACCGGCGAACAGCATCGTCATCCGGGTTGCTCTTGCTCTTGGTCTGGTTGCGCTCATCGCGTTATTGTTTGCGCAACCTTATAACCACCCCGCTGCAAGCAGCTCCGGGCACTCAACCACCGCAGCTCCCACCGGCGTGGATCCCGCCGATGCTCCTCACATCGCACGTCCTTCTGGATGGCATGTTGCCGCGGCCGATGACTTCCACGGCGCAGCCGCCATCTTTCTGCGCGGCCACGGACTGCCCCTGGCCGGCCACATCCACGGCGACTTCACCGGCACGGGCGGCCCGCCCGACTCCGCGTACCTGCTGCTTGATTCCAGCGGACAGGGCCGCATCACCATGCTTGCCGGCGAGAAACTGCTTTATGACGCAATCTTTCCCCGCGCTGACGCCATCGCTCGAATTCCCAAAGCCGGTCTGGCGAAGATACAATGGAGTACGTCCCCGCAGTTCGCTGCCGATGGCGATGGTTTACTGGTTATCCAGAGCGCTGAAGACCCAACCTCAAGCCTGGTGCTGTTGAAGCACGGCCCACAGATCTACTCCGCCCGCCCGGCGGACTACAACCAGATCGATCTTTCCGAATAACCAAATTTTGACCGCAGGTACAGTCACATGATTCGCAAAGCACGCCTTTTCACTCCGGGCCCTACTCAGCTTCTTCCTTCCGCGCAGCTCGCCATGGCGGCCGCCACCATGCACCACCGCACGGCCGAGTTCCGCGCGCTCTATACCCGCGTGCTTGCCGACCTGAAGACCTTCGTGGGCACAAAAAATGACGTGGTGATGTTCACCGCCTCAGGTACCGGCGCCATGGAAGCTGCTGTAGCCAATCTCACCTCGCCGGGCGATCGCGTGCTGGTAGTCTCCGCCGGAAAGTTCGGAGAGCGCTGGGAAGGCCTGGCCAAAGCTTATGGCTGCCAGGTGGACACAGTCCGCGCCCCCTATGGCGAGACGGTCACTGTGCAGCAGGTCTCGGCGCAGCTCAAGCCCGAGCACAAGATCCTTTATATACAGGGAACGGAGAGCTCCACCGGCGTGCGGCACGATGTGCAGGGGATTGCCAAGCTGCTGCGCGGCACGGAGACCTTGCTGGTAGTCGATGCGATCACCGGTCTTGGAACCACGCACTTCGATGTGGATGGCTGGGGCATTGATGTAATCATCGGCGGATCGCAAAAAGCCGTGATGATCCCGCCCGGGTTGGCCTATTCCTCTGTGAGTGATCGCGCCTGGCAACGCATGGAGAAGACCACCAATCCGCGCTATTACTTTGATCTGCGCAAGGAGCGCAAGAACGGCGCGAAGGGTGAATCGTCGTACACGCCTTCAACAGCTCTCGTGGCCGCTCTTGGGGCGGCGCTGGATTATGTCCGCGAACAGGGCGGTGGTGATCTCGCGGCCGGCAGGAAACTACTCATCGACAACGCCGAGACGGCCGCAGCCATGACGCGCTCTGCCGCGCAGGCTCTGGGGCTGAAACTGTTTTCCGCTTCGTCACCCGGGGCGGCGCTTACGGCCATCGCCTCGCCGGACGGAGTTGATTCCAGTGACATCGTGAAGGCATTCCGCAACCGCTTTGGCGCCGTGGTTGCCAACGGTCAGGGTGAGATGAAGGGCCAGCTCTTCCGCATCGCGCACCTCGGCTACTACGACTATCTGGATACCATCGCCATCATCGGCGCGCTGGAGCAGGTGCTGGTGGAGATGGGGCAGCCGGTAAAGCTGGGCACAGGCCTGCGGGCTGCGCAGGAAGTCTATGCCGAGTCGGCCCAGGCCGTGGCGGCGGCGAAGTAGAAAAACGCTAACCACGAAGGACCACCAACGAACTAGAAAACTTTAACCACAAAGGGCACAAAGGACCACGAAGGAGAATCCTTTTAATAGAGGAAATAGGCGGAACTCGGGAGCCCCCCAATTCTTGGATGGTATTTGCTGGGTCGACAAATGAAATCGAAGTCCCGCTAAAACACCTGGTTCACGTACTTCCTTTGTGATCCTTCGTGTCCTTTGTGGTTGTGTTTCCTGAGAGGTGCCGTATGAAAATCGTCGTCGCTGAAAAAGTTGCTGCCAATGCCGTGCAGCTCCTGAAAGACGAACCTGGCTGGAACGTGATCACCGCCGACCAGCTCAACGGCAATCTCGCTGCTGCCTTGGCCGACGCTGATGCGCTTATCGTGCGCTCGGCCGTTGATGTAAACGCGAACGTCCTGCGAGGCGCGGAAAAGCTGCGCGTGATCGGGCGCGCGGGGGTGGGCGTCGACAATATCGATCTGGAAGCGGCCACGAAAGCCGGCATCGCCGTGATGAATACGCCCGGTGCCAACGCCGTTGCGGTGGCCGAACACACGCTGGC
>JBAIYI010000449.1:0-2247 GCA_037915955.1 Terriglobales bacterium | reverse complement strand
ATACATCGTCGAGGCCCTTCGACTCCCCTTTCAGTCGCTATGCTCCTTCAGGGTCGCTCAGGGCGACGGGCTCTTTTTGTTTCGGCGACCTTACGTTTCCTGGTAGAGCCCAATCAGGTTTCCTGCGGGGTCACGGAACGTCGCAATGAAGCAGTTGCCGCCCGGCTCGTCAGGATGAGGGGCCTTTACCAGTTTTCCGCCGCTTGCCTTCACCAGCGCCAGCGTGGCGTCAATGGAATCAACCCAGATATAGGGAAGCAGCCCCGGCTCGTTCCATGCGGTGCGATCAGTAACCCAGGCTCCGCTGATGTTGCCGGGAGCATCGTCAAAGCTGGGACGCGCGGTTTCACGATGGCGGATGTTCCAGCCAAATACTTTTTCGTAGAACTCAGCAGATTGATGGACGTCCACGGCGGGAATCTCCAGATAACAGAATCGCGGGCGGAGCATTTGGGAAACGTTGCGGGAGGTTTCAGTTTGCGGCGATGAGGAATTGGCAGTCATGAGGAAGCCTTTTAAGCGTGTCTAATGATACCCATGAATGAAGACGTTGGTGACAGCCGGGCCATTAACGCGAATCCTGACATTAGTCCCTGTTTAATACGGCCCGACCACCGCAAAGGCTGTCCAGAGGGCAGAAGTCGCGAGCGCTGTGCGGCAGCAAGGACGGAGTAACGCTAGGTTTCCTGATACAGCCCGATCAGGTTACCGGCCGGATCGCGGAAGGTGGCGATGTGAAAGTTCGCACCAGGATGGCCGAGGTGAGAAGTCTCGACTATTTCTCCTCCATTCGATTTAACCAGCGCCAGCGTGGTCTCAATTGAGTCCACCCAGACGTAAAGAAGGAAGCCTGCCTCACGCGAAGGAGTGCGGCCAGTGACAAAGGCTCCGCCGATGTTGCCGGTTGCATCGCTGAATCCTGGCCGGTGGGCTTTCGCGTCATGAATCTTCCAAGCGAAGACCTTTCCATAAAAGGCCGCGGATTGCTGTACGTCGACGGCGGGAATTTCGATGTAATTGAACCGTGGACGCGGGAGAGGAGAAGCATTCATGGCAAACACCTGTGCAAAAGGGTCCATCCCGTGGACTCGTTAAGTGAACATAATACCTTCTGCATGTTCGGATATCGCGCCTACAGCGCTCGATTTTCGAGGGGGCGCCTACCCCGGGTTCCGCTTCGCTCCACCCGGGGCTAACCTCATTGCGCGCCTAACGGCGCTCGCAGCTTCGCTAGTGCAAGCGCATCGACGCTCGATGGCGGGACCTTAACATGTGGCGCCCTCAAAATCATTGGGCACAGCTCGAACCCCTGGCTGAGGAAGCGAAATTATCACGCACCGGGCCGTGATTTCTCAGTTCAAGACTTGTCCGACGCATGAAGTTCGGCGGACGTTAATGGGCTTACTTTTCCCTGCCCGGCAAGTCCAATTCAGGCGTAAACTGACCGCCCAGCAAACCCGGCTTTTTTCGATCTGGAGGCCGTGCATGAACAGCAACTCTCCCACCGGCACATTATTGCGTCCCACACTTGTGACTACTTCAGTCCGCGTTGAGGGCAAAGTCCCGGCCCCTTCACGCATCTCGTCACTGGATATTGCGCGCGGACTGGTGATGGTACTGATGGCCATCGATCATGTGCGCGTCTACTCCGGTGTACCTGCGGGCGGCCCCACGCCGGCAGTATTCTTCACGCGCTGGATCACTCATTTTGTGGCGCCGGGGTTTGCCTTTTTCGCCGGCACAGGAGCGTATCTTTACGGACGCAAGATCGGCGACCGGGGGAAGCTGGCGAAATTCCTGATCACGCGCGGGGCTTTCCTGCTGCTGCTGGAAATGACCGTAATCCGCGTGGCGTGGACATTCAATTTTGACTTCCGCCATTACCTGCTGGCGGGCGTGATCTGGATGCTGGGCTGGTGCATGATCCTGATGGCCGGCCTGCTTTGGCTGCCGTACAAGGCAATCCTTGGTTTTGGGCTGGCGGTGGTGGGCCTGCACAACGTGATTGACTACTACATGCCGGTGGTCGTCCCCAGGGTGATTGCAAGCGGCTGGGCATGGCTGGTGCAGATTCTGTATTTTGGCGGACCCATCCAGCTGGGACAGCAGGGCCCCGAACTGCAGGTGCTTTATTCGATCATTCCCTGGATCGGAGTCATGGCCTGCGGCTATGCGTTTGGACGAGTGATGGAATTTCCGGAGGCAGCGCGGCAACGATATTGTGTTGTATTCGGCGCGACCGCAGTC
>JBAIYI010000017.1:0-1834 GCA_037915955.1 Terriglobales bacterium | reverse complement strand
CGCTGAGTCCTTTATGAACGGGCCCGTTCACGATGTCGCGCTGCGTTTCCAGATCAATGCCTTCATAAACCTCGTAAGCTGAAGCAGCGATCCCCAGCAGATTCAACGCCCGGCTGTCGTCATGCCCCATCAGTTCCAGGATAGACACCGCCGAATTCACACCCGACGCAGCAAAATGATGCGGCAACGTGATGATGTTCTCATTCCACACCGGAACCACGCTGCTTCCAATCAACACGCCTGTATACGTTGAAAGCGCGAGTCCACTGAGTGATGCCACCGCTCCCGAGAGATGCTCAACCAGCCTGATGGGCAGAATGTCTCCGATCTTGTCGCGCATCGCACTCGCAAAAGCTGATGCTCCTGCAAAGCTGGAAAACACCACCAGAGTCCACGCGCCCACGTTCATCGGGCTCTGTGGCTTGATCACGCGCAGCATGTTGAGGAAGCGCGAAGGCACTCCCAGATCGCTGATCAGCAGCGCCGGTGAAATCAGGCCGCCAGCCGCTGCCATCAGGCGCGCATTCCGCACCAGTTCAGGGTCATCGGTCAGCATGCTGGCCGCGCTCGCTATCACTGCAGCCGCTCCTGCGGCTCCCCCCACAAAGAAATAGACCGGGATCTCCCAGGTCCATTGCGGCTCTTTGAGCAGCGGCACCCCGTAATAGCCTGTTTCCGGTGAGGCTTTCGGGAACGGCGCTCCCACGGGCATGATTCCGCTGCCGCTCACACGTCCATGTTCCAGCGCTTCGCGCCGGATCTCAGTCAGGCGTCGCTCGCTTTTCGCATCAGGTACACGATCAGGAAGTTCGGGAAGGGGAACGCGGCTCATCGGTGGTTGTCTCCCAGAAAGGCCAGCAGCGTGGCCCCGAGCATGGCGCTAGCCGCCACTGCGGCAGAACGCCAGCCGTTCTTCTGATAAATGGTTGGAACCTCCGGCCTCGGTGGCAGGTTATAACTGCGTGGATCGCCACGCAGCAGGAAGAATGCATGAATGCCTTTCACGCTGGTCTCGGTTGGATCGTAGATCACGGCGTCGTCAATGCCCCGCTCGCGCAGCTTCTTCAGCCTGCGATGCGCTTCGTCTTTTAGTTCATTGATCTCGCCGAACTTTATCGACTCCGTTGGGCACGCCTGGGCGCAGGCCGGCTGCAATCCGGCTTTCTGGCGGTCAGAGCAGAACGTGCATTTGAAAGCCCGTCCGTCTTCCTCGTTTTTCTCCACCACGCCGAAGGGGCAGTTCACCACGCAGTAGGAGCATCCATTGCACACGTCCGGCTGAACGAAGACTGCGCCAAACTCCATGCGCACGATCGCGCCCGTCGGACAAGCTTCCAGGCAGCCCGCGACTTCACAGTGCTTGCAAACGTCGGAAGAAAATCCCCAACTCGGAAGCTGTCCTGCAGCATTGCCGCCGACTCCAATGGTTGTCGGGTTCTCGACAAATTTCACGTGCCGCCAGGTTGAATGGCCCACGGCCTGCGTGTTGTCGTAAGAATGGCCGCTCCACTCGTAGCCGTCTGGTGAAACGCCATTCCATTCCTTGCATGCGACTTCGCAGGCTTTGCAGCCAATGCACAGGGTCGAATCCGTAAGGAATGCCGTTGTCTGATGCGGTACTGCCGGAATCCCCTGATGCTGATATTTCTCGATTGGGAACGTACTCATGCCGGCCTCCTGAGCTCTTCCTTCATTGCTTCAAGTGCCTGCGGACCTCTGGGCATCCGTCCTGGGCGCGCATGGCACGTGAGCGCCTTGGTCTCCATGATTCGCACATTCGGCTCCTCGGAGATTGCCAGCAGATCGTTTGGCGCGTCGCCCTTAACCAGTCCCT
>JBAIYI010000150.1:0-4621 GCA_037915955.1 Terriglobales bacterium | reverse complement strand
ACGATCTCTGGCTCAAAGAAGGCTTTGCCCAGTACATGGCGTACAAGACTCTGGACTCGCTCATGCCGAAGGAGCAGGTGTGGAAGCGCTTCTACCAGGCGATGAAGCCGGCAGCTTACGCAATCGATGCCACGCAGGGCACCACCCCGATCTATCAGGATATTCCCAACTTGAAGGACGCCAAGTCTGCATATGGAGCGATTGTCTATTCCAAAGCTCCGGGCGTGCTGCGGCAGCTGGCGTTCGTAATTGGCGATGACAAATTCAAGGAAGGGCTCCGACTCTATCTGAAAGACCATGCCTTCGCGAATGCGGAATGGGCTGATCTGGTGAAGGCGCTGGAGAAGGCTTCCGGCAATCAGACGCTGGGTGCGTGGGCCAAAGCGTACATCCAGCAGCGCGGCATGCCGCAGGTGGATGTGAATTGGAGCTGTTCGAAGGACGGGAAGCAATACTTCATGGAGCTATTCCAGCAGGACGTGCTAGGTACTAATGCAATCTGGCCGATAGCGACTGAAGTTCTGGTGCATCAGCACGGGCTGGATCGGATGGCCCGTGTGAATCTCTCAACGAGGCACTCTGCGAACATTGTGAAGGAAGGCGGTTGCCCTGACTACGTCTACGGCAATAACGATGATTACGCCTATGGCCGCTTCCTGCTCGATGACAAAAGTCGCAAAGCAGTTGTCACAAGACTCGGGCAGGGATTAATTCAGGATCCCTTCCAGCGCACGCTGCTCTGGGGATCGCTGTGGGAGAGCGTGCGCGAAGCGCAGATGGATCCACGTGAGTATGTGGAGCTGGCGCTGAAGAACCTGCCCACGGAGAAAGATGAAGCGCTGATGCAGAGCGTGATCGGACGCATGGTTGGTGCGCTGCATCATTACGTGCCGGATGCTCAGCGGGTGGCGCTGGCCACGCGCGCCGAAAAGCTGGCGCATGACCAGATGCTGCGCTCGCCGGACAAAGACATGCGAATCCTGTGGTTCCGCGGGCTGCGCAACGTGGCCGAGACCACGCAGGGCCGCGCGTGGGTGAAAGAAGTGCTTGCGGGTAAGGCGACGCCGCCGGGAGTGGAGATCAAGCCGCTCGACCGCTGGAGCATGATCATGGGTCTGCTGGCATTCAAAGATCCGCAGGCCGAAGCATTGCTGTCGGCGGAAGAGAAGCATGACCAGACTGGCGAAGGCAAGAAGTACGCCTACATGGCAGCGGCGGCAAAGCCGGAAAACGCGAGCAAGCAGAAATATTTTGACGACTATCTGCACAACGCGAGCGTGCAGGAAGACTGGGTTACGGAGAGCCTGGGGCCGTTTAACTACTGGAACCAGACGCAGCTTACGCGTGCTTATCTGAAGCCAGCACTGGAGGCGCTGCCGCAGATGAAGCGCGAGCGCAAAATCTTCTTTGTACTGGCGTGGCTGAATTCGTTTGTGGGGAGCCAGCAGTCGCCGGAAGCACAGGCGGAGGTGGACCAGTTCCTGAAGTCGGACGATCTTGATCGTGACCTGAAGCTGAAAGTTCTGGAAGCGAAGGACGAGCTGGACCGCACGGTGAAGATCCGGGCCAAGTACGGCGCCAGTGCGCAGGGGGAGAAAACGAAGAGCGCTGAAGGCGCGCCTGCGCAGAAGAAATCTCCGGCGAAGAGCGCCAAGACAGCAGCAGGGAAGAATCCCGGACTGTGATGCCGCCGCATGCGTGGGTGGTGTTTGCCGCCGGACTGATTGCGGGCACGATGAACGCGGCTGTCGGGGGCGGAAGTTTTGTGAGCGTACCGGCGCTGATTTTTGCCGGGGTGCCCGCGGTGGCAGCGAACGAGTCGAGCACGGTGGCGCTGTTTCCGGGGACGTTTGCCAGCACGTGGGCCTATCGCAACGAGCTGAAGCCGTTTGCAGCGGTCAGCATGCGCTGGATGCTGGTAGTGAGTTTGGTCGGCGGATTTGTGGGAGCGCTGCTTCTGCTGTTCACGCCGGCAAAGATCTTTGACAATCTGCTGCCCTGGCTGTTGCTGCTGGGCGCCACTGTGTTTGCCGTGGGACCGCGAGTGGGAACGGTGTTGCGGCGAACTGTGCACATTACGCCGGCGATGTTCCTGAGCGTGCAGTTTCTGCTGGCCGTCTATGGAGGCTACTTCGGAGGCGCAGTGGGAATCATGATGATGGCCGCGTGGTCGCTGCTGGGGCCAAGCGACATGAAGCAGCTCAACGCGGTGAAGACGCTGATGGTGGGCTCAGCGAATGCGATCGCTGTGATGTGCTTTGTTACCGTGGGCACGGTGCGCTGGCCGCAGACCCTGCTCATGCTGGCAGCGGGCATCATTGGAGGCTACGGAGGCGCGCGCGTGACGCGGCTCTTTAGCAGCCAGCGCATTCGTGCTGTGGCAACGGTTTTTAATTTCGTGATTACCGCTGGGTTTTTCTGGTTTCGCTATGCGGGTTAGAGTGAAGAGTTTCCGCGACGGGCTTGGGGCACCGTCGCAACTGGTAAGCAGGTCAGGCGGCGCTGCGGGTGTAAGCGTCATTACCGTGCTGCTTTACCAGCTTGTTGTAGACGCCCATGATCAGGAATGCGGGCGCCCACTGTCCTACGAACAGGGCCCAGTCATTCTTGCCCATGATCTTGAGCACCGCGGAACCTGCCATGGCGCCGATGGCCGCGCCGAGGTAGCCGGTGGAGGGGATTTTGGAAGTCTGAGATTCAATGGACGAAGTGAATTGGTCTTCACGCTCGCCTGAGGTTCTCATGTTGGTTGGAAATGCCATTAACAATGCTCCTTTATGTAATTGGAATTTGTCGGTGATGGTGGTTGGGATGACGCCTTGTAAGCTGGCGATGGTCAAAACAGAACTGGAAATCGCGGGCTGCGCAAGATCTGAAGAGCGGGGAATGAGCGCTGAGCGCGGAAAGGTAAGCTAAAAATCGCAAATTTGGGTTGCCCGGCAACATTACGGAAGTAAAGCAAAAGAAAGAGTTTTTGAACGATTCAGGGTGCCCGGAGCCGAATTTGAGGATGTATAATTTAGTGCGATGCCGAAGTATTCAATCGTTGTTCCCTTTCACAACGAGCAGGAGAGCGTAACCGCTCTGTACGACCGCCTGAAGGCGGTGATGGAAGCCACCGGCGACTCCTTTGAACTGGTGTTCGTGGACGATGGCAGCCTGGATCGTACCTACAAGCTGCTGCGCGAGATCGTGACCATTGACAGCCGGGTGGTAGTGGTAAAACTTCGGCGCAACTTTGGCCAGACTTCAGCGCTGGCGGCAGGCTTTGCCCACGCCACGGGCGAATACGTGATTGCCATGGATGGCGACCTGCAGCACGATCCGGACGAGATCCCCAAGTTCATTGAGATGCTGGAGCAGGGCTACGACCTGGTGAGCGGCTGGCGTAAGGAGCGCGTGGACAACTTTGTGATGCGCCGCATTCCGTCGCGGATTGCGAACTGGGCGATGGCCAAGCTGAGCGGCGTGGATATCCACGATTTCGGCACAACGTACAAGGCGTATCGCCGGGACATTATTCAGCAGCTCCCGCTTTACGGTGAGCTGCACCGGTTTATTCCTGCATTGGCATCCTGGTACGGCGCTTCGATTTGCGAGATTCCGATTCGCAACATCGTCCGGCCGAAGGGCAATTCGCATTACGGCATTTCTCGCACGTTCCGCGTCTTCTTTGATCTGATCACCATTCGCTTCCTGCTGAAATACATGTATCGGCCTCTGCACCTGTTTGGCAGCGTGGGCATGCTCAGTCTGTTCAGCGGACTGGGTACCGCGCTGTGGCTGATGATGAGCAAGGTGCTTTTCCACCAGAGCGTGATGGGTGAACACGGCCCCCTGCTGATCTTTGCCGCCGTGCTGATTGTGTTTGGCGGACAGATGCTGGCGCTGGGGTTGCTGGGTGACCTGCAGGTGCGAAACTTCCAGGAGCCTGCCCGGCGAGTGCCTTATACCGTGGCGCATGTGCTGCGATCGCAAAGCCAGGAACAGGCCGTTAACGAGTAATCATAAAGAGTAAAAAATGAGCACAGTAACTACCGGTACAGAGTTGAGACTGGCCAAGCGCATGTCGCGCCTTGGAACAGAGACTGCCTTTGAAGTTCTGGCAAAGGCGCGCGCCCTGGAAGCCCAGGGCAGGAGCATCATCCACCTGGAGATCGGTGAGCCCGACTTCGATACGCCCTCCAATGTGGTGGAAGCCGGCGTGAACGCGATGCGCGGCGGCTGGACGCACTACTCGCCGTCCGCGGGTCTGCCCGCGCTGCGCGAAACCATTGCCGCGGATGTGACCCGGACACATGGCGTCCCGGTGACGGCGGAAGAGGTGGTGGTTGTTCCCGGCGGCAAGCCGACCATTTATTTCACCTTCACCGCGCTGGTGGAAGAAGGTGATGAGGTCATCTACCCGAATCCCGGGTTCCCGATTTATGAGTCGCTGATCAATTTTACCGGCGCCAAGCCGGTTCCGCTCCAGATGCGCGAAGAAAACGACTTTCGCCTGGACCCGAACGAGCTGGCGGATCTGATCACCGATCGCACCAAGCTCATCGTGCTGAACTCCCCGCACAACCCGACGGGGAGCATGTTGACCGAGCAGGACATCAAGGACGTTGCCGCCGCC
>JBAIYI010000401.1:0-7867 GCA_037915955.1 Terriglobales bacterium | reverse complement strand
CTTCGCCCTCCAGGTAGAAGACGCAGTCTCCCTGCAACTCAACGCGGTTACCGGCGAGGCGGCAAACGATCTCTCCGCCCCGGCGCGATGCCTGAAAGGCGCGAAGCGTGGTCTTGCCCAACCGCTTTGCCCAATAGGGTGCGAGCATGCAGTGGGCGGCGCCAGTCACGGGATCTTCGGGAATGCCCTTGGCCGGGGCAAAGTAGCGGCTGATGAGATCATAGCCGTCTTCGCCCTGCGCACTGACGATAACTCCTGGCCGGTCCATCCGTGCGATGGCGGGCATATCGGGGGAAAGGCCGCGCACCATTTGTGCGGTATCCAGAATGGCCATGTAGTTGAACTGGTTCACGAAGACCTGAACAGGCTCAGCGCCCAGAGCCTCCGCCAGCCCCGAAGGTGACGAAATCTCCTGAGAGGGACGCGCCGGAAAGTCCATGAGATAACCGGTTCCGGAGCGGATCACGGTCAGCGGTCCACTCGCGGATTGGAACACGACTTTGTTGCGTCCGGCTTCGAGCCGCTCCATCACGACGGCTGCGCTGGCCAGGGTCGCGTGGCCGCAAAGCGGTACCTCGACCTGGGGCGTGAACCAGCGCAGGCGGTAATCACTGCCCTCGGGGACCAGGAAGGCGGTCTCGGAGAGATTATTTTCCGCGGCGATGGCCAGCATGTCCGCATCCGGCAAGAAAGTTTTCATCGGCATAACCGCCGCGGGATTTCCGCCAAAACGGCGGCTGGTGAAAGCGTCAACGTGGTAAACGGGAGTACGCATCTCTGATCAGGCTACCAAGAATGTGCGCCGCCAAGAAACAGCCTGGCGATAAGGGGTGCGCGGTGCGGGCAAGACAGCTCCTGTCTCTTGTGACAGTGGGAGGCGCATCAGTATGCGCAGTAAGCTCAAGACGAGCCGGGAGTGTCTGCTCATGGGCCGGTGAAAGGAATGAGCGTGATGAACCGAGACCATCGATCGCTAGTGCTGTTGCTATCGATTGTTCTCTTCTTCTTGCTGGTTCCCTTGCTCGAAAACAGCATGATCGGCGGACTGTTTCTTGTGGTCAACATGTATGTGACCCTGGTGGCTGCAACCATGCAGCTCAGGGAAAGGCGCGTGCTGTTCCGGTGCGCGGTTCCAGTTGCGGCGATCTCCATGGTGCTGGTGTTGGCCAGTCATTTCCATCCGACACGACCTCTGTATATTGCGAACACCGTTGTGCTGACGCTGTTCTTCGGACTCGTTTGCGGGAGCCTCTTCGTCCACCTGGGAGAAAAAGGGCCGATTACAAGAGGGCGTCTCTACATTTCCGTGAGTCTTTACTTGCTCCTGGGACTGGGCTGGTTCGCGCTCTTCAGCCTCATAAGCGCGTTGCAGCCGGGATCGTTCGCTGATTCGGGAGTGGTTCTCACGGGTAGACCCGCGCCCAGCAAACTGCTTTACTTCAGTCTCACGAGCCTGACGACACTTGGCTACGGTGACATTGTCGCGGTGAAGCCTGCGGCACGCATGCTGGCGCCGCTGGAGGCGGCAGCAGGCATCCTATACATTGCGATCACAGTAGCGCGGCTTGTCGCCGCATACGGGACTGAGTTTCATGAACAGTCACCGGAATCGCGTGACGAATCGAGAGATGAAATCACGCTGCGAAGGTAAGACGAGTGGATCGGTTATCTTCGAGCAGCCTCTTGTTTTGACGTTACGCACTGCAACGCCCAGCGCTGAGCGTACGGTAACGACATAGCGACCACTATCACACCCCCTGTCATTTTTGACAGTTGCCTGCGTCCACTTCTCTGCATACGCTGAACTCAGGACACCTCTGGGAAAACCCTGAGAGACTCATTCGAGTCCCTTTCCCGGCAATCCACTGCAAAGCAATTAGGCACGCAAATTCATACAAGGAGTAGGATCATGCCAATCAATAATCCAAAGGAAGTGTTTGTGCAACTGCTGAGCAATGTGCGTGAGGGCACAATCCGCACCACGGAATTCTTCAAGGAGCTCGGCCAGTGGGCGCTTGATCCGGACGTCAAGGAAGCGCTGGAGATGCGGGTTTTCATCTCCAACACCATCATTGACCGGCTTGACCAGTGCTTCAAGCTGATCGGCGAGAAGCCGGTGAAGCTGAACACCAAGTTCGCAGAAGTCTGCTTTGAGGATTTCCGCAAGGAGATCGCGCTGATTGAGAACCCCATCGCGAAACGCCTGTTCGTGCTTTCGACGCTGAACATGCTCGTTCATTTCCGCATTGCCGAGTATGTGACCCTGATTGCAGCGGCCGACATGACCAATCACTACGGCGTGGGTGTGCTGCTTGAGAGCTGCCTGGCTGACAAGCTGGCGTTCGTTGAGCGTACGCGCCGGTTGATCAAGAACCTCATCGAGACCAAGCTGGCTGCCAAAGTAGCCGCGTAAGCAGGACCGGAAGGCTCCCGCTCGATCAGGAGTTCGAGCTTAAGGAGCAGAAAAAGTGTGGGGCGTTGCCCGGACTTCCTTCCTCCCTGCCAAACACCACGTGGATGCCCTGAGGGCAATTGAGAGAGGGATTGGTAAAGCGAGAGTCCGGCTGACGCCCCATTTATTTTCCGCCGCCGCGCACCGCACCTGACCCGTTTTCCTCCTACCCCTCCTGCCCCCTACGTTCATCCCACTTCATCGCGACCTTATCCCAATCGATCCCAAGCTCATCCGGCCGGGATAGAACACGTCAATCCCACCCGATCCCGACGCCATCCCAGGTATCCCGAGCGGCTGCTAGTCTGCGATCTCTACGTCCTCTGTGTACTCAGTAGTAATGCCCCCCTACCCCCCCGGGGGGGTTATCCCCGTCATCCCCAAATCTACAGGACTTAGGTCACTGCCATCCCCGGAATTTAATCCCCAAAAAGGGGATCGAAGCTCGCCTTCTATCCCGGCTCCGATTCTCTCCGGATTTACCACATCGTTACTACGTTGATTGTGCGGCCAGTTGCTCATTGCCAATCGCTGTTTAGTTTGAGCTGGTAGCAAGTAGCGAGCAGCTGTCTTTCGGTTGTAAAAGACCGTCCCTGGCGCCCAGCGATACCAAGTACTAACTACCAGTTACCGGGTGCCCGCAATTCCCCTGAGGAAATCTCCCTAACTTACAACGCTTTCCCAGAACGAATCAACAGCGAAGTTGGCCAGCTCTGCTCCTCGTCCAAAATCCCGCAAGCTATTACACCGTCCAAAATATCCTTGCGAGCAGGCGCCTCTTGTGCCGCCGGCCAGCAAATAAACACGACCTGGCGGTGCCGTTCGTCCTACTCCCCACTTTGCTTGAGCAGCTCCGCGTAGCGGAGCCCGAGCGCACTGGCAATTTGTTGCATCGCGGCGATGTTCGCCACCGCAATTCCGATCTTCCGCTCGGCATCTGCCAGTTCCCCTGACGAAATAGATTTTCGGTCACGGCCCATCAAGATCGTCAGGCCTTCCACCTCAAGAGCGGAAGAGAGACTCCGTTGCTGCAGCTCAGTGAACGAGCGCTGAAGATCGTATACCTGAGTGTAGCTTTTGACCTGCGCGTAAGGCATGTATGAGAGGGCGCCGGTGCGGGCGGCCGTATCCCAGCTGGTGGCGTGAAGCTCAGCCATACTCCAGATCAGCTGGAATTGCTGTCGCCGCGTATTGCGGCTCGATTGCATGTGGTGCACCATCTCCACCAGCACCTGGCTTTGCTGCTGCATCCTGGCCAGGTCTTTCTGCTCGTTGTCGAGCTCTCTCTGGTTCTCGCGCAGCTCAGTGACGATATTGGCGGTGGCTTCGCGGGCCAGGTTGCGATGCTCACGCCACGCCACCAGCCCGTCAAGGCTGAGCGCAATCAAGATTCCGGCGATGATGGTGACCAGCTCGCGCAAAAAATCCTTGAGAGAGTGAATGGGCTTTTTAGGAGGATGAATTTCCATAGTTTTTCAGAACTTGAGCATAACAGCCGGAAGCAATGTTCGAGGTACGCGGCTTTGATGATGACGTTCCGGCGTTTCAGCGCAACCGTGGCTGCGCATAGAGGTTTGCATCCAGACACGCTGTGGAGCTGTTTGCGTCATGACGGCGACAGCGTGAGCTTTTCCTCTCCCGGCCTACTCTTGCTCGAACGGGAGCTGCAGGCCATGCTCCAACACACCATTCAGCACCTGAGAATAGCGCCCAAGTGTTCCGGATGAAAACAAGTCATCTCTTGACGGGAGAATCAGGGAATCCGTTTGAGGAATCGCAACGCTCTGTCCAGATTCCTTTCCAGATAAGTCCAGCCTGGCATGGCCAAGGTGGTACCCGGGGAGGAGTTCCTGGATTTCATCGAGTACGGCCCGCGGGTTAAAACCGCCCAGCTGAGGTTCGAGTCCTTGCTGGCGCAACCAGACGGCATGGCGATCGGCTTCGCCCGACTGAACGCCTCGCGACTGCCCCAGGTCAGCACGTAGCCACTCTCCTCGAGTGGAAAGTCTTCTGACGTCGTACCCCATTTTTTGTGCCAGATGCGCCATGATCTCCAGGTCGCCCCTGGGTCCCGCTACTTCGCCTGCCTTCTTGATGAGCTGGACGTCGCCACAGGTGTTTGTAAACGTGCCCGATTTCTCGTAAGCGCAGGCTGCCGGAAGCACTACATCGGCCAGGGCCGCCGTCTCGGTCAGAAACAGGTCCTGAACAACCAGAAAGGTATTCGGAGAGGGATGGAACTCCGGTTTGTATCGGCGGACAGGGTTTGAGCCAACGACATAGAGCGCCCTCAGTTTTCCCTGACTGGCATTTTCCATCATCTGCAGAAGATTGAGTCCCAGATCTTTGGGCACCGGCGCGCCCCAAACCTGTTCAAACTGCGCGCTGTCGGAAAGAAGTTTATAGCCAGGCAGAAGATCAGGATGGAGGCCCATGTCGGCTGCGCCGCGGGAATTGGCGTAGTCGGCAAGACAAACGAATTTGCAGCCGGGGACCGCAGCTCCGAACTTCACCAGCGTCTCAATGTCCTGGCCGCGCAACTCAGAACCAAAGATGATGATGAGATCCTTTCCTTCTCGCAGTTTGCGGCATGCTGTCGCCAATGCCTCGCCAATCTCTTTCCCACCCAGTTCAGCGGGTGAGACGGAGCTATCGCCGGCAAGAAATGCTATCGCTCTGCCCTCAGCGCCGGGCCCGATCTGGACAAATTGATTTGCCTGCCGGGTTAATTTGATGCCCCGTGAGTTGATCACGTACAGCCGGGCGCCATGCAGGCGCACATTGTTGCGAATCTGCCATGCCAGCAGCGGATGCTGGTACGTGGGATCATTGCCGATCAGGAGAATGGCTGGAGCGTTGAAAACATCCAGCATGCTGGCAGTTGCATCCGTGCTCCCGCCGAGTGCACGAATGAAAGCGGGAAAATCAGCGGTCCTGTGGTGATCGATGTTGTTAGTGCACAACACCATGCGAGCCAGTTTCTGGAGAAAGTAGTTTTCTTCGTTGGTGGTGCGTGTGGAACCAATCACGCCGAGCGAAGCACCGCCGTTTGAATCCCGGGCCTCTTGAAAGCGAGCAGCCACCAGGGACAGAGCTTCTTCCCACGAAGCTGGATGCAGTTTTCCTTCGCGCCGGATCATCGGCTGCTTGAGCCGGCCCGGGTGCTCTATGAAGTCGAAGGCGTAGCGGCCTTTGATACAGAGAAAGTCACCATTGATCCCATTCTTGTCGCGGTTGCTGCCACGGATGATGCGTGCACCGGTCGCGCTGGTCCGAACTCCGAGTGTGGTAGTGCAGCCGTCGCCGCAATGAGTGCAAATGGTGCCGACGTGCTTCATTTCCCAGGGGCGGGTCTTGTAGCGGTAGGCGCCGGAGGTCAGCGCTCCGACCGGGCAGACATCGATGCACATACCGCATTCTTCGCATTCCAGATGGTCTTTCCGGTTGGGCAGGATGAGCTGCGCAGAATTGCGGTTGGCAATTCCCAACGCCCAGACATCCATGCCCTCGCCGCAGACACGCACGCAGCGATAACACATGATGCAGCGTGGCCGGTCGAAATACACTACTGGCGACCACTGCTGCTCGTTGCGGTGATTCTTGAAATCTATGAGTTTGGATTCCGACGCCCCGTAAGTCAGAGTTGCATCCTGCAGCTCGCACTGTCCACCGGCATCGCAAACCGGGCAATCCAGTGGATGGTTCTGCAAAACGAACTCGAGCATTGCTTTTCTGGCCTGCCTCACCGTGTCACTTTGCGTGGTCACTACCATCCCCTCGGTGACAGGAACGGTGCAGGCCGTTTGCAGTTTGGGCATTTTGGCGATCTCGACCAGGCACATCCGGCAGGCGCCCTGGAGAGAGAGTCCGGGGTAATAGCAGAAGGACGGCACTTCGATGCCTGCGCTCTTGCACGCTTCGATCAGCAGAGTCCCCGCCGGCGCTCTGACCTGCCTGCCATCGACGGTAAGGGTTACATCAGCCATTTCATTTACTTTTGTGCGGCGGCGCAGACAGTCAGCAGAAAAGCGCTTTCTTCAAGAGCTTCCACGTCATGTGGCACCTCGGTATCAAGCACCAGGAGCTTTCCCGGGGTTAACTCGACTGTTCGTTCAGGCACGTGCAGCCGCATTCTCCCCGTCACACCCTGGATGGAAATGCGTCCTCCGGTCTTATGTTCCTTCACGTGCGCCCCGGCCTGCAGCAGCGTCAAAACGATACGGAGATCCGGATATTTCGCGAGCGTCTTCGAACTGCGGCCCGTACCGCGCTGCCAGGAGTCTTCCCGACGCAGCTGCGCGATTTCTGCCCGCAGATCAAATTCCAGGATCGAAGCCGCGAGCTGAGGCAGCCGTGTTAATTCACTTGCCCCGCCTGAGATGTTTTCAGTTTTCAAGCTTTCAGCCATTCTTCTCCTCCTTTTGTTGTTGCCGCGCTTGTGCCCACTTCAAGTGCGGAAGAAATCAATCAACGCTTGCTTGATTACCTGTCCGTAGACCCTGGAAATCGAAGTAGTCAGCGGAATGCCCTTGGGGCAGATCTTGACGCAGTTCTGGGCGAAACTGCATTCGTGAATGCCGCCATCGCCCATCATTGCGTGAAGCCGCTCGGTTTTGATTGCTTTTCCCGTGGGATGATCATTAAAGAGCCGGACCTGGTTGATCACCGCTGCTCCAGCGAACCCCGTTGCCGGAGTCACCTGAGGGCAGACTTCCAGGCACAGGCAGCAGGAAATGCAGCGCGAAAGCGGATACATCTCTTCCTGCTTGCTGGGCGGAATTCGCGGACCGGAGCCGAGGTCGTATGTGCCATCAATGGGCACCCAGGCTTTCACGCGTTTCAGGTTTTCAAACAGCACACTTCGATCCACCGAAAGATCGCGAATCACTGGAAAGCGGGACAACGGTTCCAGACGGACTGGCTGTTCCAGTTTGCTGATCAGTGATGAGCATGCCATCGCTGCTTTTCCGTTGATCAGCATGGCGCAGGAGCCGCAGACCTCTTCCAGACAGTTGGAGTCGTAGACAACCGGCGTAGTGGACTTTCCGAAGCGGTCCACAGGATTTTCCGCGATATCCATCAACCCGATGATGACGTTCATCCCGGGCCGCAAACGAAGATCAAATTGTTCCCAATAGGGCGCGGATTCTGAATTGGCCTGGCGCTTAATGATGAAGCGTACGGTGGTGTTCGGCATGAAATGCTCCTTGCCAATACGCCGGCAGGACCTGCTCGTGTCTGAATGGCAGGTAATTAAACCGGGCTCATGCGGCCTTCTTTGCCCGGGTCAAGTGCGACTCCAAAAATTCCTTCAGCACGACCGCGTTGTTGTGCTCTGCATCGCGCGAACTGTAAACCAGCGTGATTGTGCCCTTACGTGCCGCTTCCAGAAGAGGCGTCCAGGATTGCGGGTTG
>JBAIYI010000642.1:0-2432 GCA_037915955.1 Terriglobales bacterium | reverse complement strand
GTGGCAGAAAGAACAACGCAGGGTCTCTTCCGGCGATCTTGGCTTCACGTGTAACTCCTTGGTTCCAGCCCCTTGTTTCCCATGGCCAGCGGAACTGGTTCCCAGATCTACTGCGGACTACTTGTGCTTGTAGATGATGTCATCAATAATGCCATACTCTTTTGCCTGTTGGGCATTCATGATGAAATCCCTTTCTACGTCTTTCTCCACCTTTTCCAGCTTCTGGCCGGTGTGCTTGGCCAGCATCTGGTTGGTGATTTCCCTCATGCGCAGGATCTCTCTAGCATGTATATCAATATCTGTGGCCTGGCCGCTAAGGCCTGACATCAAGGGCTGATGAATAAGAATCCTAGAAGTGGGTAGGGCAAAACGCTTACCGGCCGCGCCCGCGCACAAAAGTGTTGCGGCCATGCTGGCCGCCTGGCCACAGCAAATAGTCATCACGTCCGGACGCACAAACTGCATGGTGTCGTAAATCGCCATGCCTGCCGTGATCGATCCGCCCGGCGAATTGATGTACAGCTGGATGTCCTTCTCCGGGTCTTCTGCTTCGAGAAAAAGCAGCTGCGCAATGACCAAATTGGCGATGGTGTCATCGATGGGCGTTCCAATGAAAATGATGTTGTCGCGCAGCAGGCTGGAGTAGATGTCGTAAGCGCGTTCTCCGCGGCTTGTCTGCTCCACGACCATAGGTACGAGTGCCATAATTGCCCTTCCTCCGGAAGCTTCTATTGCATGTTGCTATACAAGAAGTTTAACGCTTTTTCGCCGCGCATGCGGGAACGGATGCGGTCGAGCCCCTGGTCCTTGCTCAACTGCTGTTTGACATCGTCGGGCGTCTGCTGTGTTTGCTGCGCCAGCGCCGAAATCTCCTGGTCCAGTTCTTCATCGCTCACCTGAATGTCTTCAGCGTCGGCGATCTTGTGCAGCAGAAGGCCGGATTTCACTTCCTTCACGGCTGCCTCTCTCTGTCCCAGCCGCAGCTTGCGGAAGTCCAGGCGCTTCATGTCTTCAGGCCTCATGCCCTGCGCCGCCAGCGCCCGCAAGCCGCGCTCGAGCCGAAGGTCAATCTGGTGCTCGATCATTGAGGTCGGCACCGGAAATTCATGCTGCGAGACGAGTTGGTCGATCAGCTTCTCTTTGGCCTCGTGATCGGCCTCGTGCTGGCGATGGCTGCGCAAATTTTCCTTAATCGTCTCCCGCAGCTTCTCCATCGTCTCGATCTCCGGACTCAACTCTTTCGCGAAGGCGTCATTGAGCTCAGGCAGCGTCTTCTTTTTGATGGCATTTATCTTCACTTTGTAACCGAAGGTTTTGCCCGCCAGCCGCTGATCATGGAACTCCGCCGGATACACCACGTCAAAGCTACGCTCTTCGCCTGCCTTGGCTCCCCGCAAGTGCTCCGTGAACTCGGCCACCGTGCTCGGCCCGCCGATCTCCACCATTACCTCATCCATGCGCACCGGCTCAACCGGCTGCTCTGGCTTTTTCTCTTCGCCTTCCGCAGCCTCGGGCTGTTTGGGAGTGGCTTCGAAAGAGACCTGGGCAAAGTCGCCGTCCTGGAGCGCACGCTCTTCTTCAACTGGGTCAAAGCTGGCCTGCTGGTCCTGCAGGTGCTTGATTTCGTGCTCCACCTCTTCGTCGCTCACTTGCACGTTCGGCTTTTCCAGCTTAATGCCCTTGTAATCACCAAGTTCGAACTCCGGCATTACGTCAAAGCTGGCGGTGAAGCGAATCGGCTCGCCCGATTCAAAGTGAAGATCGCTGATGTGAGGCGAAGAAATCGGCTTGTACCCGCCGGACATAACGGCCACGCGGAAGTACTGCGGCACCAGGTTCTCCAGCATCTGCTCTTTGATCTGGTCGGCAAAGCGGTTCCGCACCACGCTGGCCGGCACCTTGCCCTGTCGGAATCCCGGTACCCTCGCCTGCTTGGCGTATTGCTTGATGATCGACTCCTGCTCCTCGCTGACCACATCCGCCGGGATTTCGACGGTAATCTGCTGGCGGCAAGGGTCTTCCGCCACCGCCGTGGCTGTGCCCTCGCCCGACTGTTCCGGCGCCGGAGCGCCCTCAACTGCTTTGTTTTCGGTGTTTTCGTTGTCCAATGCTGTTCCTTTTTACCGGAAGGCCGAAAATGCCTTGCCTGCAAGCTCTGGTTGTGACCAAAAAGTCCCCAAACTCCTAAGTTTAAGGAGAGATTGGGGGTTGGTCAAACTCCTCCCGGTAACCCCTGAAAACCATTCATTTCTTTCACATTTTTTTACTTGCAAATGTTCTCTGGCGAGCAAATACTCTGAAGAACGTGTTACGGGGTACTAGGCGTTAAGCCGACGGAATAAGGATTTTATGAGACCTGCAGTGCTTTCTATCTCCCGGGAGAGAGTGCTAGCTCCAATACGGAATGCTGTCCTGGCGCATGCCGGATACGC
>JBAIYI010000008.1:0-1947 GCA_037915955.1 Terriglobales bacterium | reverse complement strand
GACCGATCTGCCCTTCTACTACTTCATGGCGTCGAACTTCGCCACATCAGACCGTTGGTTCTCGCCCGCGCCCACGCGCACGCATCCTAACCGCTTTTACTGGATCGCTGCCACCTCGCAGGGCCTGGTGACGCCGCCCCCGCCGGGACAGATCACGCAGAAGACGATTTTCGAGCTGATGGACCAGAACAACATCAGCTGGAAGATCTACACCACAGACGGCAACAGTTATTTCTTCTTCTTCACTTATTCGAACACGCATCGCACCAACGTGGTGCCCATCGCGCAGTACTTCACTGACTTGCAGAACGGCACGCTGCCGCAGGTGGCGTACATCGAAACGGGAATCGAACAGGGCGATGGCGGAGCTGTAGGCGTCGACGAGCATCCTAAGAGCCGCGTCCAGAGCGGAGCAGCGTTTGCCGCCAACCTGATCAACAAGCTGATGCAGAGCCCGTCATGGAAAGACACTGTCTTTATTGAGACCTTCGATGAGGGCGGAGGATTTTACGATCACGTGCCACCTATACCAGAGGTGAGCCCTGATGGGATTCCTCCGATTCTCGGCCCGACGGATATCAAGGGAGACTTCACCCTGAGCGGCTTCCGGGTACCGATGATCATCGTCTCGCCATTCGTGAAAAAGAATTTCGTTTCACATCTACCCATGGATTCCACTGCGGCGCTGAAGATGATCGAGACTAGGTTTAAGCTGCCTCCACTTACGCAGCGTGATGCCTCCATGCCGGATATGTGGGGAGAGTTCTTCGACTTCTCTACTGCAAATGGCCCGTGGGCGACACCGCCAACGCCGCCTCCGCAGCCCGATGTGCTTCCGTGCACGTTCGGGGTTCCTGCGGGATAACCGTTCCAAACAGTTGTTTTCTTCGGCGCCGCCTCCGGGCGGCGCCTTTTCATTTTCGCTGATCCGTTCGCCTCACAATCGCGCCAGATGTAAACTGTTCGCGCTCTTCTTCGAAGGAGTTCTCATGGACCTGAACTTAAGCGCGAGCGAACTCAAATTCCGAGATGAACTGCGCGTCTGGCTCGCCGGCAATGTGCCGAAGGGCTGGGATTCGCGGCGCGACCAGACGATGGAGCAGCGCTTCGACTTTCTCAAAAGCTGGCAGCGCCGGATGTATGAAGCCGGCTGGGCGGGCATTTCATGGCCTAAGCAATACGGTGGTCGAGGCGCCAGCCTCATGGAGCAGGTCATCTTCTGGCAGGAGCTGGCGCTTGCGGGCGCGCCGCCCCTGGCCAACGTGCTGGGCGTCGGACTGGTCGGGCCAACGCTGATCGCGTTCGGTACCGAGGAGCAGAAGAACCGGTACCTGAGCAAAATCCTCAGCGCTGAAGAAATCTGGTGTCAGGGTTTCTCCGAACCGGACGCGGGCTCTGATCTCGCCAATGTCCGTTGTGAAGCACGCCTCAACCCGGCGGGCGATCACTACATCGTGAACGGCCAAAAGGTGTGGAACAGCTATGGCTGGGCTGCCGACTGGTGCCAATTGGTCGTGCGTACAGATCCCACGGCTTCCAAGCATCGCGGCATCACCGTGCTGCTTGTCGATATGAAATCGCAGGGCGTTGATGTGCGGCCGCTGCGCCAGATGACCGGCGAAACCGAGTTCAATGAAATCTTCTTTCATGACGTTCAAGTCCCGGTCGCAAATCTTGTCGGAAAAGTGAATGAAGGCTGGGAAGTCGCGATGGGCACGCTCATGCACGAGCGCGGCACGCTCGGCGCCGGCATCCAGGTCACCTATCGTCGCAACATGGAGCGGCTGATCGAACTTGCGCGCCAGCGTGAGCACAATGGACGTCCCGCAGCCCAGGATCCTGTCATAAGGCAGAAGCTGGCGCAATGCTACGCGGAAATCGAGATCATGCGCTGGAACCAGATGCGTGCTTTCAGCCGCATCAGCGCCACCGGCGTGCCCGGGCCTG
>JBAIYI010000796.1:0-6338 GCA_037915955.1 Terriglobales bacterium | reverse complement strand
TTGGAGGTCATTCTCTCGCAGATTTCGCGTGCCGAGCAGACACCTGATCAACTCACGGAGACATGCAAGCGTTGGGGCAGTTACCTGGGCGAAGTCGTGCGTCGGCGCTTTGGCGGTGATTGGAGTGTGGAACAATATCCGGGCAAAGACTTTGCCACTCTCACACTGACAGTAAACGGGAGCAAGCTGTTCCCTTCCATGAAAATTCACCGGCGGCTGGAACAAGGTGACGCCGAAAACGTCTGGAACTTTTACAAGATGATCAAATCCCGCCTGGAAGCCGGACCCAAAACCATTCACTAATCGATTACGCCGCAGTCTGGTCCTCGTCCGGCACTTTCCCTTCCGGAGTTGCTTTGTCCACAACAGAGGGCAGTATCCTTGAAACCACCGTGCTGGCGAGACCAGCAGGAATTCCCACACGCGCAGCAAGCTGCTGAATGCGGTCCTGGCCGACAAGCTGGGTTGTCTGCTCGGGGTTCACCGGCTGATTTTCTCCGCGAGCGATCCAAGATTGCACGATGGAACTGAGACCGCTGGATTGTGCGTTGCCGAGCAGGCTGCCGATTCCGGCCCGGTTGCCGAACATCTGCATTGCCGTCTGTAACAGCGCGTTGTGCTGCTCCTCATTGATCCCGCTCTGCCCGCCGATCGCGCTTTCAACCTTGTCAAAGATACCCATTGCCCGTCTCCTTTGCGTGACCTCTCAGATGGAGCGCTTGCCGCCGGTGGTTGGCCAGCCTAAGGCAGCCATGGCAAGGGCAACTCAGGCCTGCTAAAATCCGCGCTGGATGCCTGAATCGATAAAGCGTCGCAATCTCGCACTGTGGATCGGCCTTGCTCTTCTACTGCTTGCCGTCTTCAGCATCACCCTGTTTTTCGTCGACACGCGAATGAAGGCCGTCCTGCCCTGGCTCAGTCCCCTGCTCTGCGTCGCGGCGTTCGCAGTGCTTCTGATCGGATTGCATCGTGCCCGGACGAGGCCGGAAGTATTCTCAGGAAAAGGAGCTGCATGGACTCTGGCTTCATTCGCTTTTGTGGTGATGCTGTTCGGCTTCTTCTTCCTTTATATTTCCCGCCATATTCCGTCAGCGCATGAAGCCCCACATCCGGGACAAAAAGCTCCTGACTTTGCACTGCGCGATACCAACGGCCAGACAGTTTCTCTGGCGCAGCTTCTTTCAGGCGCGAATCAGCCGGCGCGCCCCAAAGCAGTGCTGCTGGTGTTTTATCGCGGGTACTGGTGACCGTTCTGTGCCCTCGAGTTGCGAGGGATTCAGAGACAGCTTTCAGATTTCCAGAGCGCAGGCGTATTACCAGTGGCCATCAGCGTGGATCCGCCGGCGGTCTCCCGTGACTTCGCGCGCAAAGCCGGCTTCGCTTTTCCGCTCCTTTCAGATCCGCAGGCAGAGGTGATCCACCGTTATCACCTGGAACACCCGGGCGGCGGCCCCGAGGGACACGAGATCTCCCGGCCCGCGGAGTTCCTGGTTGATTCCTCAGGAACGGTGCGCTGGGTAAATTTCACGGAAGATATCCGCGTGCGCGCCCGAGCAGAAGAAATGCTGGCAGCAGCGAAGAATATCAACTAGCCCCTGGGACCGGCGCTGTCCTTTTCGTCGGCCGCGAGTTGCGCCTGGGCGAGCACTTCTGCCAGATGCAGCGCCCGTCGTCCAGTGGATTGCAAGATCTGTTCGCGGCAGCTGAACCCATCCGCAACAATCAGGGTACTCTCGTCCGCAGCGCGCACGGCAGGCAGCAACACGCGCTCGCCAATCTTCTGCGAAACTTCATATTTTTCTTTTTCGAAGCCGAATGGTCCGGCCATACCACAGCAACCAGTATCGGGCGCGCTGATCTCTGCGCCCATTCGGCGGAGCAAGGACTCTTCTGCTGTCATCCTCATCAGCGACTTGTGATGGCAGTGACCGTGCAACAGAATCTTCTGTTGGGATTGAGGCGGCTCGTATCCGATATGTTCCAGAAACTCACTAAGCAGATAACTCTGGTTGCGCAATCTTTGCGCGCGCTCGTCCTTGGGAAGCAAGGCGGTGAGTTCGTCGCGAAATACTGAGGCGCAGCTTGGCTCCAGCACCACCACGGCAACACCGGCGTCAATCTCCGCTCCCAACTTGTGCAGGATCTCGCGCAAGTACTGTTTGGCTCGCTCCAGCATGCCGAAGTCGTATAGCGGCCGGCCGCAACAAAAGTGCTGCTGTGGAACCAGAACGCGGAAGCCCGCGCCGCTCAGGAGTTCATAAGCCGCTTTTGCCGGCGCGGGATGGAAGTAGTTGCTGAATGTGTCCGGCCAGAGAATGACCTTCTGGGCCAGCGGGCCGAGTTCCTCACTCGGCCGGCGCTCGCGCACCCAGCTTCGAAAGGCGTGCTTCGCTAAAGTTGGGAGAGTCCGCTGCGGCGCGACGCCAATCGCTCGCCGGACGATCGTTCCCAGCAGGGGATTGCGTGTCACAAAATTCGCGACCTCCGGCGAAATGGAAGCCAGTGCTGCCCAGCGATCAATCAGTCCGAAAGCTAGCGCGCGCAGAGGCCTCCTGCGCCGCTCATAATAGTGGGAGAGAAACTCCGCCTTCCATGTGGCCATATCCACGTTGGCTGGGCACTCGGTCTTGCATGCTTTGCAAGAAAGGCAGAGATCAAGCGACCCTTTTACATGCTCGTCCTGCCAGCGATCGCGCAGCACCTCGCCCTGAAGCATCTCGAAGAGCATGTGCGCACGGCCCCGGGTGCTGTGCTCCTCTTCCATGGTGGCCAAGTAACTTGGGCACATTGTGCCGCCTTCGTGCTTGCGGCACGCGCCCAGCCCAAGGCAGCGAAGAGTGGCCTTGGCGAATGAACCATCATCTTCGGCAAAGCTGAAGTGCGCCTTCGGTTGCCACGGTTTGTAGTCCGCGCCCAGCCGCAGGTTCTCCGTTGGCAGGTAGGAATTCACCACCTTGCCCGGGTTCATCTTATTCTGCGGGTCCCAGAGGGCCTTAAATTCATGAAAGGCCTGCACCAGTTCTGCCCCGAACATTTTCGGCAGCAGTGCCGCCCGGGACTGACCATCACCGTGTTCTCCGGAGAGCGAGCCACCGTAGCTCACTACCAGATCAGCTGCGCGGCCGATGAACTCGGAGTATTTGCGGATACCTGTCTCGCTCTCAAGATCAAAACTGATACGGGTATGAATGCAGCCATGCCCAAAGTGGCCGTACATCGCGCCCTGGTAGTTGTACTCTTCCATCAGCTTGCGAATGTCGCGGAGATATCCGCCGAGCTTTTCCGGCGCGACTGCCGCATCGTCCCAGCCTTCCCATTCCGCCGGCGCTCCCGGCGCAAATGCGGCAGCTCGTGGGCCGGATTCGCGAATCTGCCAGATCAGCTTGGATTGAGCTCCTGTGTAGATGCGCGCGTCGAGCGCGCCGGGGAAAGTTTTCAGTTGACCGATCATCTTCTCGGCCGCGTTGCGCGGCTCCGTGGGATCGTCGGCCCCGAATTCCACCAGCAGGAAGCCACCGCCTTTCGGAAGCAGATCAAGGTTCGGAGCGTTTTTGCGCCGCAGGCCTTCTACGATGCTGCCTTCAAAACCTTCCAGGCCGATCGGCTTGAATTCGAGAATTTGTGGAACGTGATCGGCGGCGATAAACGTGTCCGCAAACCCGAGCACCACCAGAGTTCGGTGTTGCGGGCTGTGAATCAACTTGAGTTTGGCTTCGAGAACAATGGCGCAGGTTCCTTCGGTTCCCACCAACGATCGCGCCACGTGGAAGCCCTGCTCGGGCAGGAGTTCGTCGAGGTTATAACCGGAGACGCGGCGTGGAATCCGCGGATATCTTGCCCGTACCAAATCGGCGTATTTGTCGCGCAAGGACCGTAAGCCGGAGTAGAGTTCAGCGCGGCATCCACCCGATCGCAGAATCTGCTCGTACTCCGGTTCAGTGGTAGCACCAACCGTGATCTCTGTTCCGTCGTAGAGCTGGACTCGTAGTTCCTCCACGTTGTCCACGGTCTTGCCGCCGAGCAGCGAGTGCGTGCCGCATGAATTGTTACCGATCATGCCGCCAATGGAGCAGCGGCTGTGTGTGGAAGGATCGGGAGCAAAGATGAGCTGGTGCTTCTCTGTCTGCTTCAGCAGGACATCGAGCACGATCCCGGGCTGCACGCGGGCAAATTTCTCTTCGGGTGAAATCTCGATTACCCGGTTCATGTACTTGGTGAAGTCAAGTACCACTGCGACGTTGCAGCACTGCCCCGCCAGGCTGGTGCCTGCCCCGCGCGGCAACACAGGAGCGCCGAACTGCCGGCAAGCGGCGACGGCGGCTCTCACGTCATCATCGTCGCGAGGAATTACCAACCCGATGGGAATCTGGCGATAGTTCGAGCCATCTGTGGCGTAGAGCGCACGGCTACCGCGGTCAAACCGGACCTCGCCTTTGATACTGCCACGCAGCGCGCGTTCGAGTTCCGCACCCTGAGCGAACGAATCGACCGGCTTGGCGTGGGAACTGGGCGGAAGCGGAATGCGCGTGGGAGTCTGCCCGGGCGTCGGCGTCATTTTTGCGCCATAGCCGCTTCAGGTTTTCGTGCCGCTGCGACCAGCACATCCATCGCGGCGTTTACACCTGGCTGGTGCGGAATGCCTGCGAGACGAAGACCCAGTTCCACTCCGCAAAGGGTACCCGCGAGCGTGAGGTCATTGGAATGTCCCAGATGGCCGATGCGGAAGACCCGCTTGGCGAGCTTCGAAAGCCCGGTGCCGAGTGACATATCGAAGTTGTCCAGAATTACGCCTCGGAGTTCGTCAGCGTTATAGCCGTCCGGCACAAAGAGCGCTGTGACCGAATTTGAGTACTCGCGCGCGTCCTGACAAACAATCTCCAAACCCCAGGCCTGTGCCGCCGCTCGGGTGGCCTCGCCATGGCGCGCATGGCGTGCAAACACATTGGCCAGCCCTTCTTCGTGCAGCATGGCGATCGCCTCACGCAGGCCATACAAAAGGCTGGTTGCGGGCGTGTATGGGAAGAAGCCTTCCTGGTTCGGCTTGAGCATCTCTTCCCAGTCCCAGTAGTAGCGGTGCGATTGAGCCTGTCGCGCTGCCGCTCTTGCCTTCTGAGAAATTGCGTTGAAGCTCAGCCCGGGCGGAAGCATCAGGCCCTTTTGTGATCCGCCAACGGTTACGTCCACGCCCCACTCGTCGTGGCAGTACTCCATCGAACCCAGAGACGAGATGCTATCGACCATGAACAACGCAGGATGTCGGGCGCGGTCAATGGCGCGCCGAATGTCCGCGATGCGGCTGGTCACGCCCGCGGAGGTTTCACTGTGCACGACCATCACGGCCTTGATGGCGTGCTGCCGGTCTTCCCGCAATCGCTCTTCCGTGGTTTCCGGCGATGCGCCGCGACGCCAGTTGCCGGGGATGTAGTCCACTGTGATCCCGTGCTTCTCCGCGACCTGCTTCCATAGAGAGGAAAAATGGCCGGTCTCAAACATCAGGACGCGGTCGCCCGGGCTGAGCGTATTCACGATCGCCGCCTCCCATGCACCGGTGCCTGACGAGGGAAAGATCACCACTGGACCTGCGGTCTGAAAGATGGTGCGAACGCCTTCGAGCACTTCTTTGCCAAGCTGCTGAAACTCAGGCCCGCGATGGTCAATGACTGGCCGGTCCATGGCCCGCAACACGCGATCAGGGACATTGGTGGGTCCGGGAATCTGGAGGAAATGTCGTCCGGTGTGAAGCATAGGCAGCAAATTCTATACCTTTAAGACCTCTGGAAAAGCAAAAGGGCACGCGCAATGCGTGCCCTTTGGTTGAACTCGTGTGTCCAGTCTCAGGCGACCCGGCGCTCGCGAATGTCAGTAACTTTGCCGTCTCGCAGGTCGCGAACGTGATCATGGGCCGCGATGACTCGCGTTGCCTGGCGTTGCACCAGATGGCGCAGCTCGTCCGGCAGCTCTGCAGCGAGCGCCTTCTCGTAGGCTTTCTTGGCGGCGTCCTCGCCCTGTTCCACACTGTTCAGGATTGTCTGGTCGCCCAGTCCAATATCGGCTTTGGCTTCAAACCATACCCGATGCAGCGTACCAGCAACACTGCCCGATTTGTCCGGCCGTTCACCCAGCAGCCGGCGCGAAGCCTCAGAAAGCTCGGCAATGCAGCGCGCGCGTTCAAGACTCTGTTCGCTGAAGTAGGCCTTCAGGTTGGGATCGGTTACAACGCCGGCCGCGTGAGCGTAACCGGTCTCGCCGTCTTTGCAGGTTTCGATGAGGTCTTCGATGAGATCCAGAACGTCATCCTTCTCTGGCATGTCCGCGCCTCCTTTTATATATGCGAATGA
>JBAIYI010000781.1:0-4103 GCA_037915955.1 Terriglobales bacterium | reverse complement strand
AGGACACAGTGTTTCAAAACCATTTACCACGAAGGACACAAAGGAACACAAAGGGAAGCCTCGTTGAGCGGAATGGTTGATCAGGAAGCTGATGCGAAATAATCTTTTTTATTGCGTGTTCCTCAGTGTTTCTCTGTGATCTCTGTGGTTGATCTCTTTTAGTCCTTTGTGTCCCTTTGTGTCCTTTGTGGTAAAAATCTGTCCTTAACATGCCCGACTGGAACCCAGAGCTCTACCTGAAATTTTCGCGGCAGCGCGGACGCCCCGCCGCCGATCTCATCGCGCAGATCGACCTCGATAAGCCGAGGTCAATCGTCGACCTCGGCTGTGGAACGGGCACCAGCACTGAGCAGCTGCACCATTGCTGGCCTGACGCGGAGATCACGGGTCTCGACAGCTCGCACACCATGCTTGAACAGGCGCGCGGAGCGCATCCGGAATGGCGGTGGATTGAGAGCGTGATCGAGAGTTGGCAGCCGGAAAAGCAATATGATCTGGTCTTCAGCAACGCTGCGCTGCACTGGGTGCCGAACCACGGCGAGATTTTTCCTCGATTGTTGAACGCAGTCGCTCGGGGTGGTGCTCTTGCCATCCAGATGCCCAACAACTTCCAGGCTCCTGCTCATCTAGCGATGAAGCAAGCTGCCGCCGATCCGCGCTGGGCCGGTGGGTTGCGCAAAGCCGCCGAAAACATTTTCATCCAGCCCGCCGCCTTCTATTACAACGTTCTGCGCAAAGATGCTAATGCCCTGAACATCTGGGAGACAGAGTATCTCCAGATCATGGACGGCCCCGGGGCGGTATTCGACTGGATGCGGTCAACCGCCATGCGTCCTTATCTCTCGCGCCTGGCGAACGACGCTCAACGGAGTGAATTCGAGCAGCTCTGCCTGGCTGAATACGAGAAGCTCTTTCCCGCGGACGATCTGGGCAAGTCACTCTTTCCTTACAAACGCATGTTCATCGTGGCGGAAAAGTGAGAATGCGATACCACGGCAGCGTATTCATCTCCCTGGCCTTTGTGCTGCTGTGCCCCGCGCTATGCTCTGCCGGAGCGCAACAGATCGGCCCCGACCTCTACGCCTACATCTCGGAGATCGATTCCAGCGCCAATGCGACCTTTCTCGTCAGCAGCGAAGGAATTCTGGTAGTGGACACCGGCGCGAACCAGACAGAAGCCAGCAAGCTGCTGGCGGCGATTCGCAAAATCTCGCAGGCGCCGATCCGTTACGTGATCAACACGCATTATCATCCTGACCACAGCGGTGGGGATCCCGCGATCGCCTCTGGAGGAACTATCTTCTCAACCGACTTCACGCGGGAGAAGGTCGCTTCAATGAACAAAGAGAAGCTCGCTCACCAGAGCTGGATCACCTTTCCCGGAGCCATAACAATCCACCTTGGCGGACACGAGGTCCGCATCTATCACCCTGGCCCGGCGCACACGCTGGGCGACGTGGTGGTCTATTTTCCTGACCAGCGTGCGCTTGCTACCGGCGACCTGTTCCTCACCAACTCCTGCCCAGCGATGGATGAAGGCGATCTGGACAACTGGATCGCCGCGCTGGATCACATGCTGACTTTACCGATCGAGCACGCCGTCCCCGGCCATTTCGGGCTGGCAAAGCGCGGTGACCTGGAGAAATTCCGCAACTACCTGCGCGCCCTCGCAACTCAGGTAAAAGCCATGCACGTTAAAGGCATGAAGCTGCCGGAAATCCAGAAGTCGCTCCGTCTCTCCGCTTACGAAAGCTTCCGCCAGTATCCGAACTACGAAGCTACATTTGCCGACAATGCTGCGGCCTACTACCAGCAACTGGAAAAACGCGCGAAGCGTTAAGTTCCCTATTGCCACAGGACTTGATTTTGTGGCGCCGCAGCCCTTTGGTGACTAAGAACCTTATTCCTTGGCGCAGCAACGAAACTTACAATGAAGTCGCCATGCCAGAAGCTTCCAGCACCGCCCTCCGCAAACCATCCTCTTATGCTGTCGGTCTCGCGTGGGGTCTTATCGCCGGAGCGCTGTTTGTGCTCGTCGTCATGCTGCTGGCCGGGCGCTCGCAGTCTGGGCCTCTGGCGGCGTTGTGGTCTGCGATTACTGGACGCAACACGCGCATCGTGAGCCAGGGAACCGTGGTGGAGCGCATCCAGCGGCTGCAGCGCATGGAAACCGTGGTTTACAACATGGACAAGATCGTGACCGGCGAAAAAGGCTCGCCGTTCCTGCCCAACTTCCTTGTGGGCGACCGTATGCTGATGATCGTCCATGGGCAGGTGGTGGCCGGGATCGACTTTGCCCAACTCCGCCCCGGAGACATTCGTATCCAGGACCGCGACATCCACGTAAAAATCCCGCCTCCTCGCATCCTCTTCACCCGTCTGGATAACGCTCGCACCCGCGTTTACTCGCGCAGCACCGGGCTACTGGTTCCGGTAGACCCAAATCTTGAGTCGGAGGTAAGGCAGCAGGCCGAAGGCGAGCTGTTGGATGAAGCCGGGCGCTCCGGCATCCTGAAAACCGCCGGTGATAACGCGCGAACTACGCTAACCACGCTTCTCCTCGGCATGGGCTTTGAGAAAGTGGAAATCGAATGAGCGCGGCTTAGCCCTTCCGGTGACTTCATCTTCCGCGCCCGCAAAGGTTACACTTGAGTCAATGGCTACCACCCCCAGCACGGAAAACGCGGCTGCGCAGCAGGATTCATCCTCGACGTCGCGCAAGCCCGACCTGAGCGTTCGTTTCGCCGGTATCAGCTTCAAGAACCCGGTGATTGCCGCGGCGGGAACGTTCGGCTACGGCATTGAGTTTGAAGACATTGTCACGCTGGAAAAGCTGGGCGGCTTTGTGACCAAGGGCCTTTCGCGCGAGCCCATCGTCGGCAACCCGCCGCCTCGCCTGTTTGAGACCTCTGCCGGGATGTTGAATTCCATCGGGTTGCAAAACATTGGCGCTCGAGCTTTTATCGAAGAGAAGCTGCCACGGCTGGAGAAAAAGAAGAACGTGGTGGTGATCGCCAACGTTTTCGGTTATACGCGCGAAGACTATCTGGAGACCATCCGGATCCTGAACGAAGCGGAAGGAATCACTGCCTACGAGTTGAATGTCTCCTGCCCCAACACGCACGAAGGCGGAATGGTCTTTGGCACCAACCGCACGATGCTGGAAGAGCTGGTGGCCAACTGCAAGTCGGCTTCGCGCCGCCCGCTGATCGTAAAGCTCACCCCCAACGTCACCAGCATCCCGGCGATGGCCAAGGCCGCCGAGAACGCCGGAGCGGACGCGCTTTCCTTGGTGAACACGTTTGTCGGCATGGCGATTGACGCGAGCACCCGCAAGCCGCGCATCTCCAACATCACGGCCGGTCTGAGCGGCCCCGCGATCAAGCCCATCGCGCTGCGCATGGTTTATGAGGCGGCGCACACGGTAGACATCCCGGTAATCGGGATCGGCGGCATCAGCACCGCCGAAGATGTGGTGGAGTTCATGCTTGCGGGCGCCGCAGCGATCCAGGTAGGTACGGCCAATTTCTGGGATCCGTGTGCAACGGAAAAGATCATAGATGGTTTACAGCGCTGGTGCGTGGAGCATCGAGTGAAGCGGGTGACGGACCTGATTGGAGCGCTGGAAGTCTAGGTCCCGCTGCTGTTCTTTTTCAGAAATTCCTGCGTCACTTCCGGCAGTTTTTCGCGGATCTTGCTGGGCAGGCGATCGTGAATGCGCTTGGCCTGGATGCGCGCTACGTCGGCCACGACGACCGGCGCAGGCGTTGCCACCGCAACAATCAGCCAGACCACTGAGAAGAAAAGGAATCCGGCCAGCGCGATCAGTTCAAGAACCAGCGCGTGCCGGGGGGAGTAGTGCCGTACCGCTCCGAAAGCCACCAGGAACATGATGGCCGATAAGGCAGCCACGATCATCAACCCTATATCGATGGTGCGATGAAGCACCTGGCGGCTGTGGCAGTGCTCGCACTCAGCCAGGTGTTGTTCGTAGTCGCCCTTCATCTCCGCCGCGAGCCCTGAGATGTCGTAACGCCACCCGGCGAGAATGTCGCCGATTACCCGGTCGGTGCAACCCTTACTCAATTCGAGCCTCAAATCCT
>JBAIYI010000394.1:0-2667 GCA_037915955.1 Terriglobales bacterium | reverse complement strand
CTTCGGTGCTCACGCCCAACAGCCGTGCAATTCTCTCGTGCTCGTATCCTTCCACGTCGTGGAGAAGGAAAATGAGGCGCTCGGTCGCGGGGATTTGAACCACCGCCCGTTCAAGATGGACCCGCTTCATGTTTCCGCGGATGTTGGTACTGGCTGAGGTTTCTTTGGAATTCAGAGTCAGGCTCCCAATCGGCATCATTTCGCGGACTTCCGCCAGAAAGGCCTGATCGATCTGTTCGGTTGCGGGGGAATCATGGCGCGCGAAGGCGCGCAGGAATGTGTCGGCTGAAACCTGCTCAGCCACCATTTCATGATCAGTCATCAAAAAAGCCAGGGAATAAATGCGGTGACAATGCTGGCTGTAGATCTCGCTGTAATTGGCTCTCTGTGCTTCTGCTGCAGGCGCCCAAATGCCCGCGTTTTCAAAAAAGCCTGAGAAACTGCTTGCCATGGTGGATCTACCTCGTTTCTGCCCGTTCGGGGGAGTGTTCTACGATCGATTCAAGTGGCACGCGTGAATACAAAGCAATCCGCGTGCCCAAGGAACGAAGGTCCGCTCACTTTTTTGCAATGATTTGTAAGCTGTTTGATTTCAATGACTAACAGCAACTAGCTGTTGTATTTTTGCCCCGGTCACATGAAAAAAGTCATCTGCCATGAGAAAACCAACTGAAGAGTTGGCATTTTGATACCACTTAAGGGGCGAGTGGTTCCTAATCTGGCCAGAGTACGAACGTAAAAACTACGTTAACGAACGATGATGACTTCCCGGAAATTATCCCGTCCAAGGAAAAATTTCCTCGATGCAAAGTCCTTGAACAGGTTTTCAACGTGGCGGTTGTTGAAGATGCGCTGCAGGCGGAAGCTCGGGCGAGCCTCCATTTCGAGTGTATCCGGCTGAACGATGTGATACCGACAATAAGGGGTCTCAGCGCCGGCGTCCTTGTCATGGAAGAAAGCCAGCAGCGTCCCATGGGGTTTCAGCAGGCTGTAGAGCCGGTCCACCAGGGGCTTCACCAGTTGCTCCGGCAGATAGTCCGTTGCATCCCAGCATAGAATCGCGTCGAACTGGTTTTCCTGATAGTTCAGGTTGTCAGCGAAAAACTTCTCCACGCTGAAGCTGTCGGTGCCGTCTTCCTGCTTCACCAGATATTCCGGATCCTTGCAGGCTCGCAACACGTCCTCACTGCACACGCGCATGCCGTGATCGATAAGGAAATTGATGTTCGTAGGTGAGGTCGGGCCGAGATCAAGCACGCAGGGCTTCTCTTCGCCACTGCCCTTCAGGCCACGCATGAATTCCCCGAGCCCGATGGAACGCCGGGTGGTGCGAGGCGCACCTGACCCAGCCTTTTCTGGTTTGGCCTCCGATGGCCCCGAGCCTCGGAACCACCGCATAAATCCTGAACTGGGGGAGCTCATGGCTCCCCCAATCCTACCCTATTTCGGGTCCATAAAGGAACCCTGCGAACCGGAGCCTGCGTTGTAGGTCATTCCGCTCATGCCCGAACCGGAACCGGCGCTGGCCGCCGATGCCGCTGGTTTGCGCGTCTCAGATCGATTGTCGCGGTCCTGCTTGATGTCAATGGCGCCCTTGAAAAAGGCTCCATCCTCGATCACGATGCGCATGGTGCTCACATCGCCGACGAGGGTGCAGGACTTCTTCAGTTCCACGCGCTCCGTGGCGGAGACGTTCCCTTCCACGCGGCCGTGCAGAACGATGTCGCGGGCTGTGATCGTTGCCTTGATTTTGCCGTTGGGTCCGATCACCAATTTATGGTCGCGCAGATCGATGTTGCCTTCGATCTCGCCATCCAGATAAAGGTCTTCGTTCCCCGTCAGTTCGCCGCGGATGACCACTGATTTACCAATATGGCCCACGTCAGCCCGTTCGGAATAGCTGGCCGTCTTGCCTGGTTCTTTGGGGGTTGATGCGTTAAAGCTCGGTGTCGCGGTGGCGGCGACGGTGGATGGAGTTGCGGCGTTGGTACCCTGTGCCTGGTTCGTACTCATGGGTTGGTTATCCTCGGGTCTCGCTTTCCACATGACTTCAGTTTCCTCTTGTTGAAATTTCTTGGCTTGCGCGGCCACAACCGTCACGGCATCTCCCTCTTGGGCCAGCGTGGTCAGTTCCGGACGGCGCCGCGCGTCCGCAAGCATGCCGCGCAGCACATCGAACAACTTGAAACGAAGGGGTCGCTTCTGTCACCTCGGGGAATGGAGGCGCAGTCAAGGCGCGACCGCACTATTTCTCCCCGTCAATCCGCTGTCAATCAGGTAATTGCCCCGTAGTTTACTCCCGGCATTTGCGCTCGACATAGTTACTGTGGGAGTGCATCCGAAAGGTAACCGGGTGCTTAACCGTGGCACTCCGATTCCCAAACATCTCTCCTGAATTCCGGTCAGGTATTTACCTTTTCGTTAATATTCTCGGCCTCCAATAATTATCTTTATTTCTCAAGCACTTAGCATAACCATGGCGATCCTGAGTTGCTGGCGCGTTTGGTTATCTGTTTGCATTTAAGTAACGCATCGACCGGGACGGAAATGTCACGGCCATGGAGACCGAAACCAGGGGAACAGCGGTCTCCGTAAGGTCGTGGCGATTTGAGCCAATGGGACTGCCTTTTCCGAAAGGGTCGAGCGACGAGGCGGCCACACGGCCGC
>JBAIYI010000287.1:0-2330 GCA_037915955.1 Terriglobales bacterium | reverse complement strand
TATGCAATTGATAGTAACCTCGTAACCTTAGGCTGGCCGGATTACATGAAAAAAGAAGCCAAGAAGAGCCCTGGCAAGGGTGTCACGCACCCGCCTGAGCTCAAGTCGTTGTTGCCGCACCTGGTATTGGACAGTCTGCATGAAGCCGTCTATTTTGTGGACACCGGATGCCGTATCCGCTACTGGAATCGCGGCGCGGAGGAATTGACCGGGTTCACGCCAGAAGAGGCGCTCGGCCGCGTCTGCTGGAATAATTTCCTGGCCCATGCTGATGAATCCGGCTGCTCGCTTTGCACCAGGCCATGTTCCCAACTCAGCGCTCCCGACGTCGGCCGTGGCTGGGAGCGGGAAACCTTTCTGCGCCACAAGATGGGGCATCGCATTCCCGTGAATCTCCGGGTTTGCGCCGTCCACGACGCAAGCGGCAAGGTGATTGGCACGGTCGAGGTGATTCGCGACCTCACGCGATCCAAGGCTACTGAACGCCGTGTGCTTGAGCTGGAGAAGCTTGCCTTCCGGGATTTTCTTACCGGTTTGCCGAACCGCTATTACACCGAGCACAAGGTTCAGCAGGCGCTCCAGGACCGCACCCACTTCGGCCGAGACTACGGTTTGCTGATGATCGATCTTGATGATTTTAAGCGCATCAATGACACCTACGGTCATAACGCCGGCGACCTCGTTCTCAAGGCCGTATGCAGAGAGCTCACCCGCGGATTGCGCTCGGCCGATCTGGTGGGCCGCTGGGGCGGAGAAGAATTTTTGTTGCTCGCGGCAGACACATCGCCTGAATCTCTCGTTGAACTGGCAGAGCGCTGTCGCGTGCTTGTGGCTGGCGCCGCCGTGGAGTGGCAGGGCTCTGTTCTTCATCTCACGGCGTCTCTTGGCGCCACGCTGCTGCGCAAAGATGAAGACAGCACCGCCGCTGTGGATCGTGCAGACAAGCTTATGTATGAAAGCAAACGCAACGGCGGAAACCGGTACACCGTAGAATTCGAAACTCTGGAGCCTGCCGCTGAGCTCGTAAAAACGTAAGCGCATTCCAAAGAAGAAAAATCTTCCCGAAGAAAGTAACTTTTTCCCGGCCTAACTGCTTGCGACGGCAGTTGTTACCCTGGCGTCAATTCACCTCTACTTTTACAGAACTTAACCGTTTCCACAGAGTCGATTTGTGGCGGAACGTGTTTGTTCCAGTAACCAAACGCCACTTGGTTGAACTAGCCGAAGGAGTGAACTGGAGGAGACATGAAATACGCGCGAGCAATGCTGATGGCAACTGCGTTAATGACCGGAGGCGCCGCGCTGGCGTCAGCTCAGGCAGTGGCGGTTGTGCCGGTGCAGTGGGGATGGGGATATCAGGATCGCGATGATCGGCAGGCGTTCCGTGAGGGACTTCAGCAGGGCAGATGGGACGCCCAGCATGGCCGACGCGCAAACGCGGACAATAACAATCGCTGGCGCGAATGGGATGACCGCCGGGCCTTCCGCGATGGCTACATGCGTGGATTTAATGAAGCAGGTGGCAGCGGCTATTACGGCGGGTACCGTGATCGGGACGGTGACTGGGACCATGATGGCGACAGGGATCGCGGCGGTTGGAACAATGGCTTCGGCATGAACCGCGCCCGTCAATTCGGGTATCAGGATGGGCTGAATGACGGCCAGCGCGACCGCGCCACCGGGCACAGCTATCGCCCGACGCACGACAGCAGTTTCAAGCACGGCGATCGCGGTTACGAGCCGAACATGGGCAACCGGGATTTTTACAAGAACGCTTATCGTCAGGCGTATCAGGATGGCTACCAGCGCGGCTACAACAACGGACCGATTTACCGCCGGTAACGCAAGGTTCGGGATGTAAGGCCGAACATTTCCGAAACACAAAAGAGACGCAGCCCACATGCTGCGTCTCTTTGTTTTTGTTTACTTTCTGTAATTGTCTCCGCGGATCACCAGACCTCGCACCGATCTGCAGCAGGGCGCACCATCGGAGCATCCGGCTTGCATGAGAACGTCTTCGCGAATTCGGGCATGTTGGAAAGTGGCCCGATAACCCGGTACTTTGCGATCGGATGTGGGTCGCCCTGAACCATCGTGCGCTGCGTCTCCGGGCGAATCTCATCTCCACGGAACTGTCCCCATGCAATAAAGAACTGCTGCTCCGGTGTAAAGCCATCCACGGTCGGCTGCGGCGTTTTCTGTTCCGCCTTCTTGAAGGCGAGGAACGCGATCTTTGCTCCCGCCAGGTCGCCAATGCTTTCGCCTAGCACCAGTTTGCCATTGTGATGGATGCCTGGTTCAATAAAGTAGCCATCGAACTGATGCGCCAC
>JBAIYI010000877.1:0-3225 GCA_037915955.1 Terriglobales bacterium | reverse complement strand
CGTTGGGAGCGGTGCGGCCAAAAGCTCCGCGGCCACCGATGGGAACTTCGCCGGCGTTGCCGTACACCGGGTGGTTAGCGAATTCACTGACAGGAACACCGCTCTGAAGACGCATGCCGGTCCCCAGCGTGAGTCCGGAGAGCCCCTTCATGAAGTCACTGGCGCCGAAGCTGTAGCTGAAGAACAGGTTGGCCACGTGATGACGGTCCGTATTCAGCGGGCCGATGGCGAACTGGTCACCGAGAAGGTTGAGCCGCCCGGTGGTGAAATCAAACAGCGAGCTGATGCTCGGGTCGGTCTGGCCGTTATCATTGCGGAAGGCGCCTTCATAGTTCCCGCGCAGATAGGCAAGGCGATAGTTGAGGCGCATCAGCCACCCTTTGGTGAACGCCTTGTTGAGTTCGAATTCGGCGGCCTGGTAATTGCGTACGGGCTGCGCGAAGCCGTCAGGAATGCCATCCGGAACAGGAGCGCCGGCGGTGCTGTTGAGAATGCCACCGGGGAAGCACGCCTGCAATCCGGTAGAGAAGGGGAAGCCGTTGGCATCAGTGTTCGAGGCCTTGGTTCCCGCCGGGCAGGTTGCGGAGATAGGAATAACCGCAGGGGCGGGCTCATTGGTGAAAACGTCCAGCGTAGGGCTGGGGTTACCGATGAGGAATGTCTGAAGCACGCCGAGGTCGGCAGCTTCCGGCGAGATGCCGCCCATGTCTTCCACGATGCGGCGCAGACGACGGTCAATGTAGCGTGCGCTCACGATGAGGCCGTGGCCAAAGTCGTGCTCGATGCCGCCCACATACTCGTCCTCATACTGCATCTTGGTTCCGGGAGCAAAGCCCTCAATGTTTCCGGTTGTGATGGTGCCACTGGAGCCGGCCTGGGCTGACAGCACAACGGGACCACCTACGCCTCCTGTCAAACCGTTCAGCACGTGCGCAGCATCGGGGACAACCGTGATGGTGCCATCGGGGTTGATTTGCGGGGCAAGGCGCAGGCCGGTGAGATCCAGTTCGCTGCTGAGCGAGCGGATGGCAGCGTCAAGGGGCATCTGGTAGTTGTAGCGGGCCCAGTTGACGTAGAGCTTGGTTTTGCGATCGCCCCACGGGTCCCAGGCTGCGCCCAGGCGCGGCGCCCAGTTGTCAGTAAAGGTATAGTGTTCGGCCTGGCCTACCATGCGGTACTGCTCCCAGCGCAAGCCGAAGTTGAACGTCAGATGATTGTTGATCTGCCACGAGTCGTTACCGTAAAGAGCCAGAGCGAGGCCCTCAGTGGAGACAGTTGGCGGACCGTATTCCCCGCGATTAACCTGTAGCGAAACCGGAACAGACGTCCCAGTAATGTCGGTGAAAGAAGGGCAGAGAGTGCAGCCATCTGACCGGCGCAGCCGGAATTGCGCGTTTGTAAGGAAGCCCAGCGGGCAGGTCACGCTGCCGGTGGGCGCCGCGCAACCGTAAATATCGGAATTGCGGGCTGCTCCCAAATCGGGTACGGCAAAGGTTCCGCCAGTGCGGCTCTTTATGTCGTCGTAATTCAGGAAGCCCTCATTCCAACCGACGGTGAAGGTGTGATTGCCGAGAAAATGGGCTGTCTTGGTGGTGTCAATCGAATAAGCAAAGTTATCCGCGTTATGGTTTTCAACGAACCCGAGGCCCTGAAGAGTCGGGGTGATTCCGCTGGTGGTCAGGTCCACAACGTTGAATACGTCTGGATTCTGCGGGGTTTCCGTGAACTCGTTATGATTCCAGGTGACGTTGGCGCTGAGCAGCCACGTGGGAGAGAACGTGCCGTTCCAGCGGGTGACGAAGTTGCGCGTCTGGTACTGCTGACTGCTGAACACGGTGGTGTTCTGCGCGGTAACAACGCGGAACGCGGAGTTGTTGGTGGATGTGGGGTCGCCGAAGAGCGACGTTTCAATCGTGTTCTTGTCGTTCAGCTTGAAGGTGAGCTTGGCAGCGTAGTTGTTGGTCCAGGCGCGAGTGTAAATGGGGCGGCCGCCAAACTGGTTAAACAGGCCAACTGTGGGAATGGTAACTGTGCTGGGATCTACCGGGGGATTGAGGTTTGCAAATACCGAATTGAAGAACGTCTGGCTGCCCGCGAACTGTGGCGGCGAGATGAAATCAGTGTTCAAAGTTGGGTTATAGGAGCCGAAGAAGAAGATGTGTTCCTTGAACGGCGGAATATAGCCGCCGAGTTCGGCGTCCACGTCGTACGATCCAGGGCCGACGCCGAGGCCGCTGCCGGGCGAGCCACCAGCCGCGTTTGAAGTGAAGAAGTCAGAACCGAACTGACGATTGTGGAACAGATCCACGTTGCGGTTTTCAGCAGCGGTGCGCACCGGGGCGAAGAAGCCCGCGAGCATGCCGTGGAAGGCGTTACTGCCGGACTTGGTCACGATCTGAACGACACCACCGGTCGCCTGGCCATACTGCGGTTCGAAGCCGCCGGTCTTCACCTGGACTTCCTTGATGAAGCTGAGGTTGATGCCGGTTCCCACTGAACCGTACGTGCGGGTGAAGATGCCGAGACCGCCGAACGCGGGATCGGTGATGTTCACGCCGTCAGCGACATAGAGGTTTTCCAGCCCTGAGCCGCCGGAGATGGAAGGGTTGGCGCGTCCTGCCATGCCGCTATCGTCCACGCCGGGCGAAACGTAAAACAAGCCGGAGACATTGCGGGGAACCGGAACCGAAGAGTAGAACGTGTCATTCAGGTTAGCGCCGGTTGCGGTAGAAGCTGTATCCACCGATACGGCGTTGGCGGTTACCTCAACGGTTTCCGTAACTGCACCGGGTTCAAGTTGCATGCGCACGCCAGTGGTGCGGCCTACGCCTACGACCACGCCTTTTACGTCGGCGGCCTTGAAGCCCTGCTGTTCAACTTTTAGCGAGTAGGCTCCGGGGGCAAGCGCAGGGATGGTGAACTTACCTTCCTGATCGCTGGTGACCGTGCGCGTTCCGTTGGGTCCGGTAGCCGAAACTTTGGCATTCGGCACCACAGCGCCCGTGGTATCCGTGACGATGCCGTTGATGGCTCCTTCTACTGTGGACTGTTGAGGGAAAGCAGAGATGCCGAAGATCAGGAGAAAGAGAACGATCCATTTACCTGGGGATTTACTGACCATTGCTGCTCCTTTGTCTGTGGACAGGGTCTCGACCGTGGCAGCGTGCGGTCGAATGCCTGACCGGAGCAGTTAAATGCACACTGCATGCCAAGGTTAAGGTGAGC
>JBAIYI010000329.1:0-2853 GCA_037915955.1 Terriglobales bacterium | reverse complement strand
GGAATCTGGGTTTTGGCAAAGGCCAATGACCAAGGGCTAACGGCTCGCTTCACGCCGCGCTCTTCTCGCGTCCGGCGCTTTCCAGCACTTCGCTGTAGAGCTTGATGTAGTCGCGCGCCATGCGCTGCATGGAGAAGCGCTCTTCCACATACGCGCGCACGGCCTCTGCCGGCAGAGGAAGCTGGGCCACGCATTTGGCCAGGTCTTTTGCTCCGCGGCGCACAAACCCTGACACGCCTTCCTGCACCACCTCCGGCACAGAGCCGCCGCGCAGCGCCAGCACCGGAGTGCCGCAGGCCATGGCTTCTACCATCACCAGGCCGAACGGCTCGTCCCACTGGATGGGAAACAGCATGGCCAGCGAGTTGCCCAGCAGTTCGTTCTTCGCCGCAAGGTCAGCCAGGCCCACGTACTCAATGAACTTGCCGTCAATCTGCGGTTTGATCTTGCTTTCAAAATACTCGCGATACGCCGGCTGGATTTCGCCGGCAATCTTCAGCGGCACGCCGGATTGCTTGGCGATCTCAATAGCAAGGTGCGTGCCCTTGATGGGCGCGATGCGTCCGATGAAGCTCAGGTACTGCTTCTTCTGCGGCTGCATGCGGTAATCCGAGATCCTGATGCCGTGATGGATCGGCCGTTTCTTCGGCATGGGCTCGCGCGAGCACTGGAACTCGCTGATGCATACGAAATTCACTTCCGGGAAGCGGGTGTAATACTGGCTGAGAAAATCGATCCCGGTGTGGTGGAGGGTATAGACGATCGGCTTACGGACAAACCGTGAGCACACCAGCCCCTGCGCGGTGTTGAGATGAATAATGTCGCAGTCGCGCTGCGCGTCGGCCACGGCCCAGGTAGTGTGATCAAGGTCTTTCAGCTGCGCGCGCTCCACGTCCTTGATGGGCCACTGCGAGTGCTGATACAGCCAGCGGTTCTCGACGCTCGGAGTTGACTCGCCGTTGCTGTACAGCACCACCTCCACGCCCTGCGCCTGCAGCTCTTCCGCCAGGTGTCCGATGAACAGCTCTGTTCCGCCATACTCACGCGGCGGTACCTCAATAAAAGGTGGTGCGATCAGCGCCACACGCACGTTGTGCCTCCTGCTTCTATATGGAAGTTAGATGTAGAAGGCAGAGCGCCGGGCCAGAGCGGCAAACCCGAAAATGCTCTTAGGGCAACAGATTCGAAACATCGCGGAGAGAAAACAGCCGAGCCCGTAGCGAACACTCGCGTCAGCCGTTTTCGCCAGCACCGCCCTGCTTCCCTGCATCGAACCATGTCGCTGACGGTATTCGGTTAATCGGGGGATCATGGCAACTCTGCCCAAACAGCCGCGGGAGATTCCAGCACGACATAAGAAAGGAAGAGAGGGTGACGTTGCCCGCGCGCTGGAGCGCTATCGCTGGCTCCGTTGGTTTGCCGTGATCAGCATGCTTGCGATTGCCTCCTGGATCGGCATTGCTCTTTTCGGCCCCGTGCCCGACTACAAAATGCACGGACAGCTGCCCGCACAGCTCTCGTCGCCTGAGTTCATGCAGCAACTTGCCTCGCTGGCCGGCGCCCAGCTCGAGCCTCACACTCACATAGAAGAGATCCCCAATGGCGTGAACTTCTATGAAGCTGAGCTCAAGGCAATCCAGTCCGCGCAGAAGAGCATTGATTGGGAAGCCTACATCTTCCAGAAAGGCGAGATCGCCCAGCGAATCGTTGACGCGCTCACGGAGCGTGCCCGCGCCGGCGTGGAAGTCAACCTGGTGCTCGATGGTGTGGGCAGCCTCTCCACGCACAAGGATTTCTTCCGCACGCTGCGTCTTGCCGGCGGACACGTGAACTGGTATCACCTCGTGCGCTGGTATAACTGGCCCCGCGCAAATAATCGAACCCATCGGGAACTCATCGTGATTGACGGCCGGCAGGCATTCGTCGGCGGCGCGGGCGTCTCGGACCAATGGTGGCACGGCGAGCCCGCGCGTCATTGGTGGTCGACCAAGGATCCGGCCTGGCGTGACACCATGTTTTCCATAACCGGCGGTGCCGTCCGTGAACTACAGGGCACCTTTTCGGAAAATATGCTGGAATCGTCCGGCCAGATCCTCGCCGGCGACAAATACTTTTCTGACGCCACAAACGCTGACGGCGCCTATTCCCTCGTGATTGACAGCAGCCCTTCTGAAGGGGGCTCAACCCGCGCCCGCGTACTCTTCCAGACTCTAATCGCCTCCGCGCAGAAGACGATTGATATCACCACGCCCTACTTCCTGCCCGATGACAGCCTGCGCCACGAAATAGCCCGAGCCGTCCGGGAGCGCCACGTTCGCGTCCGCATCGTAGTGCCCGGCAAGCACAGTGACCACGGCATGACGCGCAGCTCCAGTCGCGGCACCTACGGCGATCTGTTGCAGGCCGGTGCGGAAATCTATGAATACACGCCCGCCATGATCCACGCCAAGCTTATGGTTGTCGACGGCCTATGGTCGGTGATGGGCTCCACCAACCTCGATCATCGCTCCTTCGGCCTGAACGACGAGGTCAACGTGGCTGCCCTTGATCCCGCGCTCGCCGCGCGCATCACTGCCGATTTCGAGAAAGACATGGCCGCTTCCCATCACGTCAGCTGTGACGAGTGGAAGCACCGCCCGCTCTGGCAACGTGGCATGGAGTGGGTGGGTTGGATTATCGAACGCGAGCAGTAGGCCCATAAGCTAGCCATCAGCCAAATCGCATTTGGCAGCGTTCACCCTCACCCATTCTTCAATCGCCGGAGTAGGTGTACCTGAGTTTAGCTCTATTCCGGCGAATATCTACTTTGTTCCATTTCGGGAACTGCAGTTTCATTTTGGCACATCAAGATAG
>JBAIYI010000404.1:0-5273 GCA_037915955.1 Terriglobales bacterium | reverse complement strand
AAACTGCGCTCCTCGCAAATCAACGGCTGCGCTTTCTGCCTGGACATGCACTGGAAGGACCTGCGGGCTATCGGTGAGACGGAGCAGAGGCTGTATTCCCTGGACGCCTGGCGGGAATCGCCTTTCTACAGCGATCGCGAACGCGCGGCGCTGGCCTGGACGGAGGCTGTCACGCTCGTGGCCAGCAGCCACGTGCCCCGCGAAATCTATGACCATGCGCGGACGCAGTTCAGCGAGAAGGAACTTTCTGACCTGACGATTGCAATCGCCACTATCAACGCGTGGAACCGGATTTCGATTGCTTCCCGCGCGGTGCCGGGGATTTACCAACCGGCAGGAACGCAGGTGGAGAAAAAAGGAGCCTGAGAACAAGTGCAAAATCCAGCTTCTCTGAACGTTCTTTTCCAGGGGAGTTTCACTTTGAGGAGAGATGCGATGAAGAGATTTGGATTAGCCGTTCTGCTCTGTGCGCTGGGTGTTCACGCATGGGCCGCCGACGAGAAGCCCGCGAAGCTGGTGCGGGTAACTGGGACCGCTGAGGTGAAAGTTATCCCTGACCGGGCGGTAATCGACGTAGGGGTCGAAAAAGAGGACGCGAGCGCCGTTATCGCAAAGCGTTCCGCTGATACAGCCACTCGGCGATTGCTGGCCGCGCTGAAGCAGAACGGCATTGCCGATAAAGATGTGCAGACCAGCTATTTATCGCTACAACCACAGCAGCACAAGGTGAAAGGAATCACGGTCCGGACCTTCGCTGCCGGCGAAACCTTGACGATTACGGTTCGCGATCTGTCCAGGCTCGATGGTCTCCTTGAGGCACTGATCAAAGCCGGCGGCAATCAGATTGATTCACTTCGGTACGAAACGAGCGATCTGCGGAAGTATCGCGACCAGGCACGGGAGATGGCCGTGAAAGCCGCACATGAGAAAGCCGAGGCTCTCGCGAAAGCGCTCGGCCAGGAGATTGGGAAGGCCAGCAGTATTGAGGAAACAAATACCGACGCAGTCTTCAATTACGGCTACAACGCACTCGCAGGTGTGGATTACAAGACGACACGTGAGCCTTCGATTGCAGTTGGCCAAAAGTCGATATCAGCTTCCGTGACCGTTGCTTTCGATCTGATATAGAGCGTTGTGCTGCTTTACAGCGGCAGCACAACCTTGTTTCCGTTGAGCGTGTATTCCAGCTGATATTTCTGTTTCTTCTTTTTGTCAGCGATCGGGAAGTAAATGTAGCCGGAAACGGGGGCCATGGTGTTCCCTTCCGGCAGGGCTTTTTCGCTTAACTCGGTTTCCAGCGCGCGGGGATCGGCACTACCGGATTTGTCCCTGGGACCGCCGGGAACCGGGCCGCCCACACCGACGCCGGTCCCGTAAACCACGCCTCCGGGCCGCCGCTGGCCGGTGACAGGGTCGATGGTTCCGGTTTGGTATCCAATGTCGTGCGTGGTGTTGATCCCTGTCTTATGGTCGCGTTGCTCAGGGGCACTGGGCTCACTGGGACGCTCCAGGCGGGCGACCACCGCGTCGGGTGCAGTCGGATGCGTGCCGATGTCCTTCCCTGCCACGCGCAACACAAAATCATCGAGCGAGACCTCGATCATCCCATCCTTCTGCGGGTAAATTGCAACCTCCACGGCCAGGCAGCACTTGTCTAGGTCAGCGCCAAATGTCTTTTTCGCCTGGTCGCGGCTGAGCAGTGAAGCTCCAATGGCGTTTCCGCCCTGCTCGGAATGGGCGGCATACTTGTCCGCTGAGGAGAGAGGCACAGTACCACGGGGAGACTTGGCAACGAGGAAGGTAAATCCCAGCAGCAAAGCCGAAACGGCATATTTTTTGAACATTCTTGCTCCTCTTCTGGCCCCTGTTGGCCCCTCGGAATTCATGATCCGCACAAAAATCTGCAATTCAATTTGATCTGCACTTGCCTGACCACTCATTCTTCCACTTACGGCCCACAAAACCAAGCACTTAGCAAGCGATCGCAGGCCTTTTCCATCCGGTTCTGGTCGATAGGAACCACCCGGCTTGGTGGATTTCAGCCATGATCGTGGCGATCCCGGGATCTGGGGTAGCAGCATCAATCGCCTAACGACAATCTGCCACCTGATGTTGGCCGATGATAGCGAGTGGCCTTCACCCAGAAATTCGGCATCCCAATGTATCTCGCGGGCCCGCTGTTATATACTGGCCGCCCGAATCTGGCACGAGAAAGTCAGCCCCCTAAATACGGAGACAGTGCGTATGAATGACCTTCCGTCGCTGCTGCAGGCCGCGCCCGCCCAGGCCACAGCGATCATTCTTCCTGAAAGCAATATTCGCGTTACCTATGGTTCTCTGCGCCAGCAAGTCATGGATCTGGCGGAACAGCTGGCAGGAGCCGGCATCCGCCGCGGCGACCGGGTGGCTACCGTGCTGCCAAACGGACTGGAAACGATTGTCAGCTTCCTGGCGGCGTCCATTGCCGGGACCGCAGCCCCTCTCAACCCCGCTTATAAATACGAGGAATTCTGCTTTTATCTCGAAGATACCAACGCCAAGCTGATGTTGGTGCCGCCTACCGGAGCGGAAGAAGCACGCCGCGCCGCCGCCGACATGAAGGTCCCGGTTTACGTGCTCCAGATGGATGACAAGGGCGTGGTCACCATGCTCAGCAACCTGGGCAAAAGATCAGTGGAGCAGGTGCAGCCGGACGACATTGCCCTGGTGCTGCATACCAGCGGCAGCACCGGAAGGCCCAAGCGGGTTCCGCTGAAGCATCGGAACCTGGCAGTCTCCACCGGCAACGTGGCGGCAACCTACAATCTGGGGCCGAATGACGTGTCGCTCTGCGTGATGCCGCTCTTCCACGTCCACGGTCTGGTGGCTTCCACGCTTGCCACGCTCCGGACGGGCGGAACCGTAGTGGTTCCGGAGAAGTTCAACCCAATGTCGTTCTGGCGGACGGTCCGGGAGCAGGGCGCAACGTGGTATTCCTGCGTGCCGACCATTCACCAGCTTTCGGTGGCCCGGCTGAATGAGAGGCCTGAAGGAATTGAAAAGCTGCGCTTTGTGCGTTCGTGCAGTTCGGCGCTTTCACCCACGCTGATGGAAAAGATCGAAACCCTGGTCGGCGTTCCGGTGCTGGAAGCTTACGGCATGACCGAGGCTTCACACCAGATGGCTTCTAATCCACTGCCACCAAAGGCACACAAGGCCGGGTCGGTTGGCCAGGGTACCGGCGTCAAGGTCGGGATCATGGATGAAGAGGGCAATCTGGTGCCTCAGGGCCAGTTGGGCGAAGTGGTGATTCAGGGGCCAAACGTCATCGAGGGTTACGAGAACAATCCGGAAGCGAACGCAAAGTCTTTCACGCGCGGCTGGTTCCGCACCGGTGACCAGGGACGCCTGGACGCTGAAGGTTATCTGCACCTCACCGCCCGCATTAAAGAGCTGATCGTGCGCGGTGGTGAAAAGATTGCGCCTCTTGAGATCGACGAAGTAATGCTGAAGCATCCCGCTGTCGCCGAGGCGGTGGCATTCGGCATGCCGCATCCCACTTGGGGCGAGGAAGTCGCCGTGGCTGTGGTACTGCGTGAACCGCAGCCTGACGCGGTTCTGATTGAACACTGCAAGCGGCACCTGGCCGATTTCAAGGTGCCGAAGAAGATCTGCATCGTGGAAAAGATCCCGCGCACCGCGACGGGCAAGATCCAGCGGCGCGCCGTAGCTGAAGCCCTGGTTGGCGCGGGGGCTGCGGCCAAGTGAAATACCTGATTGTGGGGGCCGGGGCCGTGGGGGCATACATGGGCGCATTGATGTCGCGCGCCGGGTATGACGTAACGCTGCACGCTCGCGGGCCTCATCTGGCCGCCATGCAGAAGAACGGTGTGCGCGTCATCAGCAAAGATGGCGAGTTCACCGTCCATCCCGCGCTTATCAGTGACCTGTCGCAGGGCGGGCCTTACGACGTGATCTTTTTGTGCGTAAAAGCGCACGGCCTCCCACCCCTTGCTCCTCAGCTTGGTCCAGCCATCGGCAAGGAAACAACCGTCGTCAGCACGCAAAATGGGATTCCCTGGTGGTACTTTCAGCGCGATAATGGGCCACTCGCCGGCATGAGGCTGGAGCGGGTTGACCCGGACGGAGTGGTATCGAATGCCATTCCGGCCGAGCGCGTACTGGGATCTTTGATTTATTTCGCCACTGAGATCGTGGAACCGGGCGTGATCAAGCACGATGAGGGCAATCGCATCACTCTGGGTGAACCGGATGGATCAAAATCCGAGCGGGTGCGGCAGATCGGACAGGCGCTGGTCGCTTCCGGGCTGCGAGCGCCCATCACCGGTCACCTCAAAAACGAGATCTGGGTGAAGATCCTGGGGAACGTGGCCTTTAATCCGATCTCGGCACTGACCGGCGGCACGCTGGCAGCGATCCTGCGGGAGCCAGCAACACGTGAACTGGTGCGCAACATCATGCAGGAAACCGAAGCCGTGGTGCTGAAGCTGGGAATGGAATTGCCGGTCACCATTGAGCAGCGCATGGCCGGCGCGGAAAAGATTGGGGAGCACAAGACTTCCATGCTCCAGGACCTGGAAGCGGGTCGACCGCTGGAGCTGGAAGCGATCGTAGGGGCCGTGCTCGAAATCGGGGAACGGCTTGGCGTGGCCATGCCGCATGCCCGAAGCGTGTATGCCTGCACCCGACTGCTGGCCCAGCAAAGGGCGGCAGCGGCGCAGAAAAATCTCTCGATAGGCCGAGGTTAACTCCATGTACAAACGCTGGATTCAGTTCGGCAGCGCAGTAATCGCGATGGTGATGATCGCCAACCTGCAATACGCGTGGACCATGTTTGTGCCACCGCTGCGGGCGGCACACAAGGACTGGACGTTGAACGGCGTCCAGCTTGCGTTCACCTTATTTATCTTCTTCGAAACCTGGATCACTCCGGTGGAAGGCTGGATGATAGACAAGCTCGGGCCGAGGATCTTCCTGACGATGGGCGGCGTACTGTGCGGCTTGGGCTGGACCGGTATGGGATATGCCCAGACCCTGATGCAGCTCTGGATCTGGTACGCAATCGCCGGGGTCGGTGCTGCATTCGTTTATAGCGGCTCTGTCGCCACGGCACTGAAGTGGTTCCCTGACATGCGCGGGCGCGCTTCAGGCTTCATCACGGCTGGATTCGGCGCGGGTTCCATGCTGTTCATTCCACTGATCGCTGACATTCTCAAGACGTCAGGCTATAAGGAAGCCTTTTTATATACGGGAATCGGGCAGGGGTTGGTGAT
>JBAIYI010000453.1:0-1607 GCA_037915955.1 Terriglobales bacterium | reverse complement strand
CGGCGTGCTCCGGCCACTTTTGCTGGAGACGCTGTCACAAAACGAAGTCACGGCCACCGGGCTGTTCCGCTGGAGCGGCGTGGAGCGCCTGCTCAACGATCACCTGGAGCGCCGCGCGAACCTGGGGTATCACCTATGGGGATTGATGGTCTTGCTGTTGTGGATGAAAGAATGGAAGATCGGGCCGCCTTTGCAGGCGATGGAGACGCGACGGCAGTACACCGGCGTCTACGTCCCGGTTGGATCGTTGTAGCCGCAGCAGCGCTCGTATTTCTGCTCAACGTGATCAGCCCGCCGCGGCTCATGGACGACGTGGACGCGGTGCAGGCGCAGATCGCCCGCAACATGCTTGAGTCCGGCGATTGGGTCACCGCGCGCCTGAATGGTGTTGCCTATCTGGAAAAAGCTCCGCTGGTTTACTGGACCATGGCGGGTTCCTACCGCATCTTTGGCGTGCATGACTGGGCCGCGCGCCTACCTCTTGCTCTTTGCGTCGTTTTACTCTGCTTCGTGACGTGGCGCTTTGGCCGCTGGGCCTTCGGCGATGAAGCCGGAATGTATGCCGGTCTGGCGCTCTCCACCTGTGTCGGCCTCTATCTATTCACCCGAATTCTGATTCCGGACGCGATGGTTACTCTCTGCATCACCGGCGCAATCTGGGCATGGATGCGGCTGCTTGATGACGATGAGACTCACTCGCGCCGCTGGGCGGCGGTCCTTGGCGTGAGCTTTGGGCTCGGCTTGCTGCTCAAGGGTCTGATAGCAGTTGTCTTTCCGCTGCTTGCAGCGCTGGTCTACATGGCGGTGACGCGCCAATTCCTTTCGTCTTCGTCTTGGAAGCGGCTGAATCTACATCTCGCCATTCCCGTAGCGCTGATCATCGCGGCGCCCTGGCATGTACTGGCTACACTGCGCAACCCACCCTACTTGGCGTTCTCCATGCACAGCGGGCCGGGAGAGTATCGCGGCTTTTTCTGGTTCTACTTCTTCAACGAGCACCTGCTGCGCTTCCTGAATCTCCGTTACCCGCGCGATTACAACACAGTGCCGCGGCTGTGGTTCTGGCTGCTGAACCTGATCTGGCTGTTCCCGTGGTCGCTGTTTCTGCCGGGAGCGGTGAAGCTGAGCTACCGCGCGAACTCGCGAGCATCGCGCGTGCGCCTGATGGCCTTGTGCTGGATTGGGACGGTGATGGTCTTTTTCACCTTCTCCACCACGCAGGAGTACTACTCCATGCCGATTTATCCCGCTCTGGCCTTGCTGATCGGGTCTGCGCTGGCCAGCGGCTCGCGAAGCGTTGACATCGGGAAAAGGTGGATGGCGGCGATTGCCGGCGTAACGGCAATCGCGCTCGCGACCTTGTATGTGTGGGTCAGGAACCTGCCTGCGCCGGGCGACATCTCCCGCGCTCTCCAGCAGCACCCAGAGATGTATACGCTTTCCATGGGACACATGGGCGACCTCACGCTCGGGGCCTTTGCCTACCTGAAGACGCCGTTGCTGCTGGCTGTCATCGCTCTTGCGGTGATTGCACTTGCGCAATCTCTCTTGGGTGACACGCGACGTCAGGTCTTCGGGGCAGCACTGGGAATGGTCGTTTTCTTCCA
>JBAIYI010000554.1:0-2075 GCA_037915955.1 Terriglobales bacterium | reverse complement strand
TTCACCCGGACGATCCCGACGTTGGGACGCGATTTGGATTCCCGCGTCTCCAGCACCTCGCTGCGTGAATAAACCGTGTCGCCTTCAAACAGTGGATGGGGCGTGCGCACTTCATCCCAACCGAGGTTGGCCAGCGCGTTCATGGATATATCCGCAACCGACTGCCCGGTGACCAGAGCAAGCGTAAATGCGCCTTCTACCAGAGGGCGCCCATTCTCGGTCTGCGCGGAGTAGTGGGCGTCACAGTGAATGGGATTGTTGTTCAGGGTGAGGAGTGAGAACCAGATATTATCGGCGGCAAGCACGGTGCGGCCGGGCCAGTGCTCGTAGATGTCGCCGACCGTGAAGTCTTCAAAGAAACGTCCACTCCAGCCTGGTTTTATGGGCATACGGAACCTCTGAGAAAGGAACAGTTTACGGCATGTTTGCGGGGCAGGCGCACACCTGAATTAGGGTGGCACAGCTTGCTAATCCCGCAGCAGCTCTGAAAGTGCCTATAATTTTAAGTATGGCAAGAGGATGGGAGAGCAAGTCTGTTGAGTCTCAGATGGAATCAGCGCAGGGAGACGGCGCAAAAGGCAGGGAGGCAATGAGCGACCAGGAAAAAGCGTCAAAGCGTGAGGCAGAGCAGCTGCGGCTTTCTCGCGCATACCTGCAACAGCAGATGCAGAGCTCCACGCACGAGCGTTATACGGAATCGTTACGGCAGGCGCTGAGCGACGTGGAAGAGAAGCTTCGCCGGCTGGAAGAGAAAAGTTAGGCGCGGCCCGGCCAGTGAGACCGCGCGACTTTACACTACTGCTCTGCGCCCGGTAATCAACTGGATCAGCAACACGACTAATGCCACCACAAGCAGCAGGTGAATTACGCTACCCGCAATGTGGAATCCCCAGCCCAGCAGCCAGAGAATCAGCAGTATCGCAAAGATTGTCCAAAGCATGCACTTCTCCTTCCGCTAGATTTCTGCGAGCAGTAGGATGCCCCGCTCCCGGGCTGAGTTGACCCTGAACTCACAAGATCGTTCCCTGGTTCTGAAATCGAAGGTTTCGAAATCCGAGGTTCCGAAATGGAGCGAGCTGCTGCTGAGAGATGCAGCCAGGCAGCGTCAGTTAAGTGAACGTCACTCGCGACCGTGAACAGAAATGTGCACGTGCAGCTCTGCTGGCCGCTGCATTCCAACGCCCGCCTCTTCCAGTTGTGCGCCAACTGAGCCACATAGAGTTCCACGCGCAACTCTAACGTCAGTAGTTCGCGTCCAGCGAAGCGAGTTCCGCACTGACGCCGCGCAGACAAAGTTCACCTGAGGCCCATGAGTACTCCGACGTCGCAGCCGGGTTTCCCTGTCACTTCCAACTACCTCTTCATTAAGGTGAGCTGCTGGTTTTCGGGCCTGGCGCTCGCGATCCTCCTGACCATGATGCCGGCAAGGGCTCAGGAGCCGGGCACGGCGCCCACGCTGTCCTATGAAGGTCAGAAGGTCTCGTCAGTGGAGGTCGCAGGACGGCCAGATCTCAACAGGCACTCGGTGGAAGCGTTGATCCGGCAGCCCATGAACGCTCCTTACAAACAGGAGCAGGTGGATGCCACGCTGGCGGCCCTGAAAAAGCTCAATGGCGTAACGGACGTGACCACGGACGTGCAGCCGGAAGCGAACGGCCTGCGGATCCTGTTCGTGCTGCAGCCAGGATATTACTTCGGCATCTTTCAATTTCCCAAAGCGACATCCCACTTTACTTATACGCGCTTGCTGCAGGCGGCCAACTATCCGCGGCAGGAACCGTACACCCGCGCCCGCGTGGATGAGGCCACTTCCAACCTGCTCAGCTTCTACCATCGAGCGGGCTATTTTCGGGCAACGGTGGAGCCCCAGCTGGAAGTGGACCAGCAGCACGGAATCGTGAATGTCAGCTTCCTCAGCACGCTGCACAAGCGTGCGAACTTCGGCGAAGTATACATTGAAGGACTTCAGCCGGACGAAGAGAAGCTGCTTGAGGGCAGCCTGCGTTCCTGGCGAGCGCGCCTCCGTGCGGCGTACATCAAGCCGGGCAAGCAGTACACGCTCAAGAGGCTGCAAA
>JBAIYI010000049.1:0-3232 GCA_037915955.1 Terriglobales bacterium | reverse complement strand
TTTGTGAGACACTTTTTCAGCTACTTGCGATTTATGCTGAATCGCCTTACCACGGGTGTACACTTGGAGCACATGAAGAGGCTGTAAACTTCTGCCAGCCTCATACTGCGTCATATCGGGTGGCGCTCATCTATTCACAGCAGATAGATTGAGGCGCACCCAATGAGCACTTTCACCACGCCAAGTGTACCGCCGGCACCGGATGTACTGAATTCCTGGAAAGAAATTGCCTGTTACCTTAACCGCGGAGTACGGACCGTACAGCGCTGGGAATCAGAGCTGGGCATGCCGGTACGCCGGCCGAGAGGGAAGAGCCGCAGCGCGGTAATTGCCCTGCGCACAGAGCTCGATGAGTGGTTGAAGGCGTGTCCGGTGAACGTGCGGGAGCAACTGGCGACGAGACAGGGCCACGCAGTGCAGCCTCGCGGCGGGAACTCTTCTGTGCTGATGCTCCAGTGTCAGGAGCTGCGCAGCAGCGTTGGCGCCCAAAGAATAGAGTTCCAAGCGGCACTTGAGCGGCTCATGTGGACGCTGGAGAAGATGGCCGGAGCCAGCGCCGGGCACGGGGCTTAGGTCCACGCCGTTCCTTGACGCCGCGCCCAGTGCGGCGGCGCGAACCGTGCAGCTAAACTGGAGCTTCAATCAGCGCCGACTGGCGCTAAAATCATTTTTCCGGTGGGCCCATGGTTGGGTCAGCCGCTGGCGCTGGCGAGCAAAAGCAGCAGTGCGGCTCGAATTCAGCATCTAAAAAAAATCAACAGGAGGAATAACCGTGAGCGGACAGGCGCACGAGAGGGTCAATGAAGTTCTGAGTTCCTGGAAAGAGATTGCCTCCTACCTGAATCGTGGTGTGCGTACGGTGCAGAGGTGGGAGAGCATGCTTGGCATGCCGGTACACCGCCCGGCGAAGAAGAGCAGGAGCGCCGTGCTGGCGTTTCGCTCAGAGCTGGAGCAGTGGCTGAAAAATGACACGGTAGCCGGCGAAGTGAACCGGTCCGCCACTCGCGATGATCCGCCCCCCCCCCGCATTACACTGAGCGATCTTCAGCGCTCGGTTGAGCGCTGTGAATCACTCCGGAGCGAAATGCGCATCAACCTGCGGGAATTCAACCAAGCGTTGCAACAATACGGCGATACGGTGCGCAGTTTAAGATTCAGCAGTCCGCGACCAAGGCGCCAGGCGGCCGTCTGACTGATTGCACAGAAGAGCTTTCTAAGTTTTTAAGCGATGCCCAGCTGCATGCCCCCTGCCAGGAGTTCAATTATTCCTGCCCCGCAATGTGGCGGATGTTGGCGTATTCCCAGGTTCTGCTGTTCGGGATTAGTGTAAGGACAAGGAAATAGCGTGCGTCCCGGCGCTATGCGGCCCTCATGTCCTCACATCTGCTCTCGTTTGGGTACGATCCGCTACTGATGAATGTTCGCACGATGCTACTGCGGACGACCGGCTACGCCGTGACGGAGACCGATTCCTGCATCGAGACCATACGCCTAATCTGCATGGGGCGATTCGACCTGATCCTGATGTGCCATACGGTACCGGAAGATCAGCAGAAAACAGTGGTGCGGCGCGCAAAGGAGTTCCAGCCGGGCATTGCGGTGCTCTGCCTGAGTGATAATCCGGGAGTGAGTTATTCTGAATTTTGCGAGACGGCCAGCAATACCGCGCCGGAGTTATTGCTTCAAATAGAAGAGGCCCTGGAGAAAGCAAAAGAGAGGAGGGCCGCATGAAAACGGCGTCTCCGCGCTTTTGGCACCTGAGAAAACCAACCCAGAGAGTGATTGAGTCCTATTGCCTGAGCTGTTTCAAGTTTGTGGCGGCCAGCCGATCGGAATTCAATTTGAAGCTGGTGGAGCTGGCGCATCGGGCCCGGTGCACGCCGGCGGATGAGAAGGAGTTTGAAGAGCCAGTAGTTGGTAATTGGTGAGGAGCTGCTAGCGACTAGCTGCTAGCTCCTAGCTAGACCTGCCTGCTTCGTTCGGCTCGTTGCGTCGATGGGCGCCCTTTTCAGGTGTTTCGGCAGGCGTTAAGTTCCTTCTCTTACTTCAATTCCCAAAATCTAACTGATCGATGAGGGTGTCGAGCAGCGGCGGAACACGACCTTTCTCGTTGGCTCACGCGACGCTGCAGCGGAGCAGGCCCCTCACCACTCGCGCTCACCTACGTTCGCACTCGGGATTCGGGGTGGGTCCTTCAGAAGGGGAGTGTGCGAAGGTCTGTCAGCGAAGCCGTGAAGGGAGAAGCGGGACCTTTGGCCGTTAGCCGTTGGCCTTTGTCTGGGAGTTGGTAGAAACTGCCTTATATGATGACTCGATCGGCTGACACGCTTTGTAGCACAGGCGCCTCGCCTGTGCCGGTTACTCTCCACCGAGCCACGGATCTTTGATCTTCTGCTTCCGTTGGGCGATGTAGGGAGTCTTCGTCCCAAAGTCCTTCTCGGATCTGATCAGGTGATCGAACGACTCGTCAATCCAGAGGGAACCCCTTCTCTTCAAGAGCCTGTTTACGCTGTGTGACGATGCTCCTTTAATGGCATTCATGATGGTTGCCAAGCGGAAATAACCCAGCCCGTCCGGCAGTGGAGTCAGTATCAGATGAACGTGGGTGCTCATCACCACAACCGACTCCAGTTCGTAGCGCTTGCCGTCGTCGTACAAATAATGATCAAGCAGCAGCCACTTCGCGTCATCATTCAGAGTCAGGTCGTCTCTTGCCTTGAATGTGATGAAGTACGAACTGCCGTCTCTTTCAAGGTGCGGCAATTTGCGGCGGTAGATTGTCATTCTCGCGGCACAGGCGAGGCGCCTGTGCTACACAGTTAACAAAGTCATTATTCAACAGGCAAGAGAGAAGTTGCGCGGGCAATCAACAGCCCGAACCGTTTTCAACCTGGTTAACGTCGCATTGGAATGTCCGAGATTGCGATCGCGCAAGGATCTCTGTTCTATATTGCTCCGATTCCCCGTCGGCTTCCGCGATGCTGCAGCGGAGCAGGTCCCTCACGCTGCGCCGTCACTTTCGTTCCGGCTCGGTTCGGGATGGGTCCCTCAGAGGAGGAGTGCGCGGAGAATCTTGTCAGCGAAATTGTGATGGTGAGAATTCTTGGCTACGGCCGTTTCAGCCTTGATCTACCTAGCAGGTACCGACCACCAAGTACCAAATACCAACTACCAAGTACCAGAGACTTATCGCCCCCGAATCAGGAACAGCAGGCCGGCGGCGATGAGGACG
>JBAIYI010000699.1:0-2631 GCA_037915955.1 Terriglobales bacterium | reverse complement strand
TGATCCGCTGATCCCACGCGCCATTTTCGGCATCCTGTATACTTTGCTGTATTTTCCCAGCGGCGCCATTTACCCGACGCAGGCATTCCCCAAGTGGCTCCAGGGCATCGCATTCGTTGACCCGTTCACCTATTCCGTGCACGGCTTCAAGGCGGTGTTGCTGAAAGGCGTAGGATTGGCTGCAATCTGGCCTGACCTCCTGTATCTTGGAGGGTTCGCCGCACTGATGTTTGTGCTTTCTACCCTGCTGTTCAAACGCACACTGTGAGGAACAGTTGAATGTCATTGATGGATGCAAAAGAGTATGATCCCCGGCCAGCGCGGCAGCGCAAACGGCTGATCGGCCTGGGCGTGCTGCTGGTGGTAATCTTCCTGATCTTCTGGTTCTGGCCGGACGGCAGGTTCCGCTACTGGACGGCGTGGCATCGCGCAGACACCTACCTGCAGGCGCTGCAGAACAAGGACTTTGATAAAGCCTACGGCATTTACAACGGTGATCCAGATTGGAAGCAGCATCCGCAGAAGTATGACCGCTACCCGCAGCCACAGTTCATTCTGGACTGGGGGCCGGCGAGCGAGTACGGCCCAATCACGAAGCACACCATCGACTGCGCCACGGAGCCGCCGAAGAAAGGGTTCGCTTCGCCCAGCGGCGTGATTGTGGTAGCCACCATCAATGGACGGTCAAAATCAACTTCGCTGTGGGTGGAAAAGAAATCCGGGAGCGTGAGTGAGTCGCCGCAGGAAGTGCTCTGCCACACCCCCTAGACTTTCCATCAAAAAACCAAAGGGAATACCGCGATTGATTGCGCTGGTATTCCCCCTGATACAAGCCTGTGGTTCGCAAGAGGCGAACCCACGTCAAAGCTACTTCTTGTCCGCAGCCTTCTCGTCAGTCTTCTTCTCGGCGCCTTTTTTGCCGCCCTTGTGGCCCTTCTTTGACTTGCTGTCAGTCTTTTTGGTGTCGGCGGCTTTGGCGTCGCTCTTTTTGCTGTCGTCACCCTTCTTGCCGGCGTCCTGAGCAAAGCTCAGAGTCCCCATCAACAGGCAAAGCGCCATCATCTTGGCAATCGTCTTCATGTCTCCCTCGTCTCCTTGTCTCTTATAGTGTTAAGCCGGGCCGGAGGCCCGGTGATCGAAAAGCCGGGGAATTATAAAGAGTTAAGGCGAAAAACGTAACCAAATAGTGTGACTAGCTGTATACCGGCACTGAAGGGCGATTTGGTGCAGCGAATTGAGGGCACCGTGCACAGGATTGAGTCTTAAGCTAGCGATCTGGCGGCAGATTCACTCTTTTTGCCGCGGTGCGCCGAAAACGTGCGCCGTCCCAGCGATAAGTTACTACGTCCATCATCGAAGGGCAGCAGCGGCCTTCACCCCCGGCGTAGTTCACTGCCTTGCACGTCAGAGTTTTAGTCTTTGGCTCATAGGAAGCGCCCACCGGCTTCCCGCCATGGTGAATATCCATTTCAATCTGCTGGACGACAACCCACTTGTCTTGCTGGCGCTCAATCACCTGCACATATTCGCTTGAGGACGAGCTTGCTGCAGTCCAGACCCACCAGTGAGCCGCGATCAGGTGATCCGAATCCACCACATAGGTCCATTTCAACCCAGCATCAGTTCCAATGTTCAGAGTAGTATCGGGCAAACGGTCTTGTGAGGACCCGCGGCCATTGTGCAATCGTTGTGCGTAAACCACGCTACCGCCATCACATAACACCAACCGCGAATTGCGGAGGGATATCTCAGCCGCTGCTCCAGCTTTCAACTTAAGCTCGCAATGGGTGAGTTGTGAGCTGACGGCCCACTTTGAAGATGGTGCAGGAACCAACAGGACGACCAGTGAGAAGATGAAGAACACAAATCACCGAACAGTGCGACCTGAGCCTACTATTCTTTCGCGGCCGCCGCTACCAGATTCGTCATCTTCTGGAGCGAAGTCTCGTCTTTCCACGTTTAGGCGCGGTCTGAGCGCGATGACCCCGCAGTGAATGGCACGGGAATGCAATCGAACAAGATTCAAGGACCACAATTCTAAGGGCTTAACGCGCTACAACTGGCAGCGAAACGCGAAAAGACACGACACTGCAACAATTAAAAAGACCCGCTCTAAATTGTGGCCGGCTCGCGAGAGTTGAGTTCCGTCCAAAAAGAAGAGGAGCAGGATGCGGGTTGACGGACTTTCACGGGAATTCCTGATTTCTCCAGTTCCTTGATCACCAGATCAACCGCGCGCTCGGCGGCATCCATGGCACTCTCGCTCAGAGATGGGCCTTCGGAAATGGTCTCAGGCGTGATCCCGATGAGAAGAAAACTATCGGGAGGATTGCCGAGCAGTTCCGCGGCGGCGAGAGTCGCGCCGAGAGCGGGCGAGTGCGGATCGAGGGGGCGGCCGGGATCGAGTCGCAACACGTCGACTTTGCTGTAGACGGTGAGCGTGCCCGGAGTGTTGCCGTTTTTGGCGGCGTCGATCAGGATCACGGCCCTGGAGTCGGCCACGTGTTCAAGCAGATCAAGGCTGGGCGTACCAAAGTCGACCAGCTCAACGAAGTCGGGAAAAGAGTAACGTGCTTCCAGCAGCGAGATTACGTACGGCCCCAGTCCATCATCGCCCAAAAGCACGTTCCC
>JBAIYI010000407.1:0-2339 GCA_037915955.1 Terriglobales bacterium | reverse complement strand
CACACAGGAGAGTGCTCGCGATGAACGTACTGCAGGACCTTAAATACGGATTACGCGTGTTACGCAAGAGCCCGGGTTTCACACTGGCAGCAGTCCTGGTGCTCGCACTGGGCATCGGCGCAAATACCGCGATCTTCAGCGTTGTGAATTCCGTGCTCCTGCGCCCGCTTCCCTTCGCCGAGCCTGGCCGGCTGGTGCATGTATGGCATGTCCCGCCGCCGAAGAGCTTCCCCGGCATGACCATCTTTTCCGTCTCCGCGGCGAACTATGCCGACTGGAGAAAGGAGAACCACGTATTCGAAAAGATTTCGGTCTATACCGGCTCAAGCATGAGCCTGACCGGCGATGGCAAGCCGGAATTCCTGTTGGGCGCCAATGTTTCCGCAGATTTCTTTTCCGTGCTCGGCGTCAAGCCTCTGCTGGGACGCACCTTCTCAGAAGGCGAAGACCAGCTCGGGCAGAACCACGTAGTGATCCTCTCGCACGGTTTGTGGCTGAGCCGCTTTGGTGGCGACCGCGGCATTGTAGGCCGGCAGGTCATTCTCAACAATGAGCCTTACATGGTGATTGGAGTAATGGGGCCCCACTTCATGTTCCCGGCATGGAAGGAGAAGCTCTGGACGCCTCTTGCATTCACACCGAAAGAGGCCGCTGTTCGAAGCGAACACCATCTGACAGTCGTGGCCAGGCTCAAGCCAGGCGTCGACGTCAAACAGGCCCAGGCGGAGATGACCGCCATCTCTGAGCGGCTTGCCCGGCAGTATCCGGAAGACGACAAAGATTGGGGCGCCGTGGTGGTCCCGCTCCGTGAGGACATGGTGGGCGACGTGCGTCCGGCCCTGCTGGTACTGCTCGGCGCTGTGGCTTTCGTCCTGTTGATTGCCTGTGCCAATGTAGCCAACCTTCTTCTGGCAAGAGCGTTGGCGCGAAGCAAGGAAGTTGCGATTCGCACGGCGCTCGGCGCCACCCGGGCGCGAATCATACAGCAACTACTCTTTGAAACGGTGATCCTCGCCGTAGCCGGAGGCGTTGCTGGCCTGGCGATCGCGCACTTCGGCGTGCAGCTGATCGTCCGTTTTCTTGCGCAGCAGCTGCCGCGCTCCACGGAAATCACGCTTGATGCCACAGTGCTTCTGTTCACTCTTCTGATTTCACTATTTACAGGGGTCCTCGCCGGCGTGGTACCGGCAATCCGTCTTAGCAAAGCCAACGTCAATGAGACTCTGAAGCAGGGGCTGGGCCGCGCGGGCGACTCCGGGGGAAATCGCACACGCACCGCTCTGGTAATTTGCGAGGTCGCGCTCTCCCTGATGCTGCTCGCGGGCGCGGGATTGATGATCCGCAGCTTGTGGAACCTGCGCAACACCAGCCCGGGGTTCGACGCGCAAAATGTAACCACCGCATCGCTGCCGATACCGTCCTCTCGCTATAAGACGCCCGCCCAGGAGATCAATTACTGGAACCAGGTGTTGCAGAGGATTCGCGCCCTGCCGGGAGTTGAGTCGTCCGGAGTAATTGATGACCTTCCCTTCAACGGCGGATCGCACCAGCCGATTCAGATTGCCGGGCGTCCGGTGGTACCGATGGCTGAGCAGCCGGAGGTAGACGTACGCGCGATCAGTACCGGGTACCTGCAGACCATGCACATCCCGCTGCTCCGTGGGCGCGAGTTCAGCGCGAACGACACCGCCGAGCGGCCGGGCGTGATCCTGGTCAGTGATGCCATGGCGAAACGCTTCTGGCCGGGTGAAGATGCCATCGGAAAACGTCTGACCCTGTGGTTCACGCGCGAAAGGGACCGCGAAGTGATTGGTATTGTCGGAGATGTAAAGTTGGACGGGCTCGATCAGAAGGACACGAATTCCGCGTTGTACGTGCCGCTCACGCAGCTCTCAGCCCCCACTGAGACCGACTGGAGGTCCTTCGGTTTTGAGCTGGTGGTGCGCAGCAACACCCCTCCGGGCACGCTGGTTCCCGCAGTAACCAGCGCAATTCGCGAAGTGGAGCCCGAGCAGGCGGTGCTGCACCCAATGACAATGCAGGATTTCACGGCAGAATCCATCTCGCAACAGCGCTTCAACATGCTTCTGCTCGCCACTTTCGCGGGGCTTGCTCTGGTGCTGGCCGCAATGGGGATCTACAGCGTCCTCTCATATGCCGTGCGGCGGCGGCTGCGTGAGATCGGCATTCGGATGGCATTGGGGGCGCAGATTGCGGACGTGCTGCGCCTGGTGATTTATGAAGGCATGAAGCCCGCAATCGTGGGCCTCGCCATCGGCATTGCCGGCGCGCTGGCGCTCGGACGTGTTTTGGCGAAGCTGGTGTTTGGGGTCAAGACC
>JBAIYI010000016.1:0-14067 GCA_037915955.1 Terriglobales bacterium | reverse complement strand
CCTGGCCTTGACTCGACATGATGACTCTGTCCTCCCGATGGCTGCGGAGCTGATTCACGTGCGGCGAGAGGGGTCCCTTAGGCGCGTCCGGAACAAAGGGGGAAGAAGGCTTCACGGTCGTGCAATGTTGTGGCAGGCGGGAAACTCCGGGCCGCAAACATTCAAAATTTACGTTCATTCCACAAGAACGCTGGTGATGTGGATCACTCGATGGTGTGAGCGGCTCGCAGCTGGAAATCAGGCTAGTTGAAGAACCTCGCCAGTGCGGGAAGGAAGCGCAAAACAGCGGCGTACAACAATCCCCCCAGAGAAGCGACCATGATACTGGCTTTCAGCCGCGCAAGCTGCAGCCGATCGTGCATCTCCAGGCGGCGCACAGAATCGCGGTCAAACTCCGGATCGAGATAGGCAATTGCTGCCCAAACCTCTTGATTTGAAAGCTTCAGCCCGGAGTCCATCGTGCGCCTCCCCTTACATCCTGTAACAATAAGAAATTCACCAATAGCCCGGCAGTGATCCCTGTCACAGGTCGTTCGATCTCGAAGCATCAAGACCGAGCAGTCTTCTGGCGCTGATGTTGCATTCTTCAACGGTCCCACCAGAGCACGCGCCCAGGCCATACAACAGGTGATAATCTTGGGCTCGTCCGTTTTGCTATGCACTGGTACTTCGGCGATCTCGGGCTGGTTCGTCTGCTCCTGCAGCGGGCTTTTGCGGCGATCTATCTCATCGCCTTCCTGGTCGTGCTGCGCCAGTTTAAGCCGCTGCTCGGAGAAAATGGGCTCCTGCCCGTTCCCGCGTTTCTCGAGCGCGCGGCCTTTCGCGACGCGCCCAGTCTCTTCCATTGGCATTGCTCAGACCGGCTCTTGACCCTGGTCGCGTGGAGTGGGATTGCGCTCTCCACGTCTGCGCTCGCCGGTGTTCCTGACTTTCTGCCGTACTGGGCAGGATTAGTTCTCTGGCTCGCCCTCTGGTTTCTCTATCTTTCCATCGTCAATGTGGGGCAGAAGTTTTATGGCTTCGGCTGGGAGTCCATGCTGCTGGAGGCGGGATTCTTCATTGCATTCCTGGGGCCTGCGCGGATGCAGTCGTCGGCCATTCCGGTATTGATCTTGCGGTGGATGCTCTTTCGCACTGAGCTGGGAGCGGGGCTGATCAAACTCCGCCATGATCCCTGCTGGCGCGAACTCACCTGCCTCTACTATCACTATGAGACCCAGCCCATTCCCAATCCGCTGAGCTGGTTTTTCCATCGCCAGCCCAAAGCCATGCATCGTTTCGGAGTAGTGTTCAGCCACTTTGTCCAGGTGATCGTGCCTTTCGGTTTGCTGGCGCCGCAACCCGTCGCTTCCGTTGCCGGCGTGTTGATCATGTTTCACCAATTTTTGTTGATTGTGAGCGGGAATTATTCATGGCTGAACTGGCTGACATTCGCGTTAGGGTTCAGCGCCTTGGATGACTCGGTACTGCGTTGGATGCTGCCGACCGCCGCGTCGCAGGCGGTACCACGGCCACTGTACGTCGACGTCATCCTTTATGCGCTTGCCGCCGCGACTGTCTGGCTGAGCATCAAGCCCACCCAGAATCTCTTTTCCCGCAACCAGATGATGAATTACAGCTACAACCGTTACCATCTGGTGAACACCTACGGCGCATTCGGCAGCGTCACACGAGAGCGCTATGAAGTCGTGATTGAAGCTACTGACGCGCCGTTCCTGGACGAACACACGCTGTGGCGCGAATATGAGTTCAAAGCCAAACCGGGCGACCTGAAACGCATGCCGCCGCAGTTCGCGCCCTATCACCTGCGGCTCGATTGGATGATGTGGTTCCTGCCATTCTCAGTCACGGTGTACAACGGCGGCCTGTATGTTCCGGGTTTCGAACTCTGGTTCCTCAACTTCATCCGCAAACTTCTGGAGAATGACGCGGCGACGCTCAAGCTGCTTCGCAATACGCCCTTTAAGGGCGGCAGACCTGCTTTTGCTCGCGCTCTCTTCTATCACTATCGCTATACCGGGTGGGAGGAGTGGAAGCAAACCGGAGCATGGTGGAAGCGCGAACTGATCGGCACCTATCTTCCACCCATCTCACTTGGCGACTTCCAGCGGCAGTGGACACGCCGGCCTGGCTAAAGCCGCTGGGCTTACGGATTGGACCAGGGCGGTACCACGCCGGTCATCCTCGCATAGGCAATCAGCTGTCCCATGTGCTCGTTGGCGTGAACAATGATGCGCAGATACATTCCATCGACGGTTGCATCACGATCAGCTATGTGCACCTTGCGTTCCAGATCTTTGGGCGTGACCTTTCCATGGGCGGTCTTTACCGCCTCAAGCGGCCGCTTCAGCCAGTCGATCACCTCGGCCTTCTTCGTTACGGACTTTTCCAGCTTCAAATCAAGGTTCTCCGGCGCCTTTGGACCCGTGAAGCTCAGCAGCCAGAAGTTCGCCAGAGCTATGTGCATGTACACCTCGCTGGTCGAGCGCACGCCCGGGGCCGGTCGCCAGGAAAATTTATCTTCCGGTGTGGCTTCCGCCAATGCGATGAGCTGGCTGGTTACGTGTTTCCATTCACCGTCATAACCTTGCCAGATCCCTTCCGGCGGTTTTTGCGCGCGCAGTTGCGGACAGATCCCTACGGTTGCCAGATAGAGGACGGCAAAAATTGCTGCCTTCATGCAAGTTTCCTTTCTGTGCCAGCAGTAAGGATAGACTCACACTGGGGCAAAATGGTGAGGAAAGGACCTCAAGCCGGCTCTGGATGCCGGCGTGCGGAAGGGTGACGAGGAGAGTTACGCCCTGCGGGTCCGGTGTGGACCGGGCGCTGAGCGCGCCAGATCCTTCAGATCCGTCCAGAATGCCTCGCTATCAGCATCTCCAGATGGATGAAGCGATTCATGTTTCATGAAGAACAAGACAATGATTGCCGCGCTCGCGCCCATCACGATTGCGGAGATGATTGCAATCCAGGTAATGTCCACGTAACCGCTCCAATCTGCTGCTCGCCGGTGGGCGAGAGCGAGAAACCCTATTTAGCCACCGGGCTCCATGCGCGGGCCGTGATGTCCGTCACGCAAGCTAAGTTGTTGGAAAGATGGAGAGAATGAAAATCACGTCCCGGCTTTTGATTCGCGCAGAGCGGCGCCTCAGTCGCGCACAGTCGAATGACTTACCAGGCTTTCCCGTTGGGGCAGGGCGGAATTTTTTCCGATGCGTTGCTCGCGGCGATGGGCTTGCATTCCGAGATGCCCTCGGCAACGCTCTCCAGGATCTTCGAATCGGCGGCCAGGCGGACCTTTGTGCTGTGCAGGTCCAGCAGGAGAAGCTTTCTCCGTGAGTCAAAGAGCGAGAGCAGCACAATACGTACGTCACCGCTCGGCAGGTCTGACCGGCAGATGACAGCCGGCTTGCCAAAGAGCTTGAATTGCGCGGAGACCTCAGGCTTCGCGCACAGCTGCTCGGCCAGCTCCAGAGTGGACTGGGCTGGAGGGATTTCATCGAAATTGTCTTTACGCCCCGCATTCCTGTGATGGCGCAACGCGATGTAAGGCACGGTGGGAGTTGCTCGCCGCGTGGAAGACGCGCTGCCGGGGTTTTCGATGCAGTCGGCCGGCGGCTCAAGGAAGAGCACGGTGCCGTCCTCGGTGCCGGACCAGTATCTGGGCAATGGACAATAGGTGAGGCCTTTAGGAACCTGAACGGCCAGCCCAAACTGGCTGCTGACGTAAACGGGCGGCGCGGGTTTAGGCGAGTGGGACGGCAGCTGCAGAGCCGCGAGCAGCAACAAAAGCGTTGTTAACACGCAATAACCCCTTGGGCAATGAGATAAGGTGGCTCTATTTGATCACAATGGCCGTTAATGGCGCGTGATGACAACGGAGAGAGCTGCCAGCTACCAGCTGCTGGTTTGTTGCTCCTGGCATGGGTGATTTCAGCGGTGTCGGGGTTCCTCTCTCGCGCTTCCTCCCTTCGCTCGGTCGCGCTCGCTCGGAATGACAAAACCTTAGCATCGTCCTTCCAGACCTGCCATAATTTCCCTCGCCGATGAAAGACAAGATCGTAACCGCAAGAATCGCTCTGCTTGGTTTGTGCTGCGCACTCAGTGTGGGATCGATGGTCTCGCAGCAGCAGACCGTGGAACCCCGGGGACTGTTTACCTGGGGAGAGAACGTGATGGTGATTGGTGCGGTACAGGGATGTGATGGCCCATACGCCCCGATGCATACGATGGTGTCGAGTGACGGGGGACTGACATGGCAGCCAACGGGACCGCGCACTGTGGGGCTCTCCCGCGATTTTGTCCTCGACACCGGCAAGGAACTGCTGATTGCAGGAGAAAACATCATTGAAGGGCCGGCGCATGACCCGTTCCTGCTTGTCTACCGGTATGGGGCTGAGCAATGGGATGAGTTTGAAATTCTTGGCGGCTCCACGGAGCTGTCAGCACTGGCGCTTGAAACCAAAACGGGAAGGCTCCTAGCATGGATACGGCATCTGGAGTTGAGCGATGACGGCTGGACCGGACCGTTATTCCTGCACGAAAGCATGGATGGAGGAAAGAGCTGGCGCGAGGTGAAGAAAGTGGCTCGCGTGCCGGCGTCGCGAACGGGGCTGCGATTCTTTGAACGCTTTGCCGACGAGCAGGGGCCGTGGCGGATCGTGAGTAATGAATCGGCAAGCCGGATGGAAAAACGTGACGATGAGCGGTGGAAGCCGGTGGAGCTGCCGATGATGGATTGCGAAGCGGAGATCAGCACGAATGAACGCGAGAACACGCGAATAGAACGATTGCCGCATTGATAGGTTACCAAGGGCCACTGAACGGGCAGGTACATGAGGCCAATTTACATCTTCGATTCCTCCCCTCAATATACGATTTGTCGCCCAGCGACTCAGCAGTAATCCAGCAGGTTTTGACCACCCGCGCAGCCGTAGGACAAGACCCTTTTTGGCCCATCGGCAGGCTCAATCCCTAACGGAAAACTCTTCGGTTGTAGCTGGAGAACTGACGTGTGTGTTCGTCGGCAGGGAGGCGTGTGAGCAGAAGCCCTCGGCCGGCGATTTGTAAAAAGATATCTCGGGCCGAACCAGGTTGTGCCATCAGCGGCAGCCCCGCAACGTTCGATGGAGAAGTGAATTATGTCCAAAGAGAAGCGTCCCCCCCGCGCCCCGCGTTTCGTGGTCCCGAATAACGAGCAGGCCCTGCTCACCATTGGCGCTGAAAGAACCAAAGGCGTCCTTCATCTACTTTCCATGACCGGCGGCAGTCTCCGTCTGCAGAAGCGCTACCCGGTCGGCACCTTTGCCGATATAGGGATCAAAGCGTCTTCCGGAACGGTTGCGGCGGCGATTGAACTTTTGCAGACCCGTGGCATTAATGAGCAGGCGTTCCGCTTTGTTGCCATGGGACCCGTGGCCCGAGGAAGGCTCACCGAGAGCCTGGGCAAGATGCGCGCACAGGGACTGGCGGTGCAGAAATCGCCGATGGATCATTTCCGCAGCCTGGCGCAGCGCGTGTTCCCAATGCGGGCGGCGAAATAGAAGAGTTTCGGCCGCGAATTAACGCGAAAACACAAGAGATTGCGAAGCGCCGAAGCCAAACCCTTTGAACCACGAAGGACACGAAGGAACACAAAGGGAAAAGCAAACCCTAGTCTCGCCGCAGATCACGCTTAAACGCAGATCAAACCAGCTGAGGGACAACCTGGCGCCAATCCGTAGTTACGCCAACAATGCGCGAGTTCCCAACCCTTCTTGTGACCGTTTCTAGCGGGTATGAGTTCAGCGCGAGATTAGCAGTTGGATTTTTTGCCGATTCCGGCGATATTGGCAGGGCCTGGATTGGGCGGCAGGAATTTGCGATCCGGCATCCAAAGCTGGTGGGCAAAGCAATCTCCAACTCCTCCTCACTCTGGTGAATTGACATGCGTGTATTGGTGACCGGCGGCGCCGGCTTTATTGGTTCGCATCTTTGTGACGCTCTGCTCGCGCAGGAGCACGAGGTTGTATGCGTGGACAACCTGCTTACCGGCAGCCTGCGGAACATTGCGCATTTGCAAAACGAGCCACGCTTTGAGTTTGTGCAGCGCGATGTGAACGAACCATACGACGTGGGGCCGGTGGAGTATATCTTCCATTTCGCGTCTCCGGCCAGCCCGGTGGACTACATGGAACATGGCATTGAGACGCTGAAGGTAGGGTCGCTGGGATCGTTTCATTCGCTCGATTTGGCGAAGAAGTACGGCGCGAAGTACATGCTGGCTTCGACCTCAGAGTGTTATGGCGATCCGTTGGAACATCCGCAGAAGGAAACTTACTGGGGACATGTGAATCCGATTGGGCCGCGCTCGGTGTATGACGAATCCAAGCGTTTTGCCGAGGCGCTGACAGTGGCGTACCGTCGCTACCACAAGGTTGAGACGCAGGTGCTGCGCATCTTCAATACCTACGGTCCGCGGTTGCAATTGAATGACGGGCGGGTGATTTCCAACTTTATGAAGCAGGCGTTGCGCGGCGAGCCTCTGACCGTTTACGGCGATGGCACGCAGACACGCAGCTTTTGCTACGTGAGCGATGAAGTGGACGGCATTCTGCGCCTGGCGAAGTCAGGATACCCGGGACCGATCAACATCGGTAACCCGGGCGAGTTCACGATTCTTGAATGCGCCAAGCTCGTGCTGAGAGTTACGGGCGCAAAGAGCGAGATTACTTATGAACCGCTGCCGCAGGACGATCCGAAGCAGCGTCGGCCGGACATAACGAAAGCGCGCGAGTTGCTGGGCTGGGAGCCGAAGGTTGATCTGGAGCAGGGGCTGCGGCTATCGATGGAGTATTTCCAGGAAGCGGTGAAGCTGGAAGAGGCAGCGGCTCAGGCCAAAGCTGTTTAAGTTGTATTCACCGCGGAGGCGCGGAGCCGCGGAGAACAACATGAGCGCCAAGAGAAGTTCTTGCTCCGCAGTTTGGGCGAAGCCACTCACCACAAAATTACGAACCGCACAACAGTTGCGTCCTCAATCACTGAACGTCCCCGTGCCTGTTGTGCGTATCTGCAGGCAGAATTCTGAAGAAAAAGTGCGCTCCGGCCTTAGATCGGGAGATCGCCTTAATCTAGGGTTAGATCAGAGCACCGGGTTGAGAGGAGAGCTGCGGGTGGGGCAGAAGGCAGATGGCAAATCACTGATTTGTAAGGGGATGAAAATTCGATAAGGTGAATAGCTGCTGGCGAGGCAAATAGTAACTATTTAGTTCACATCATATTGAATTCGAGGTAAAATACCTTAACTTAAGGTTTGTTGAACGCTGCAGGATGAGCAGTTGGAAAGCGCCTTTCGTCAAGCTCTGGAATCCGGGAAGTGTCAGTGACTGCCGTACCGCCGTTTAAGGAATCGTCGCGAGAACTGATTGTTGAAGTGGCCCGTGCGCTTGAGCCCTATTTTCCTGACATTACAAATCACTGGCGTGACCGGCTGGTTGCGGAGTTTGGCTTTGATGGACGCACGCTGGCTGCGCTGGAGCGACTGACGCTCGCCGCGGGTTGCAGCTACTTTATCCATGACGATTTCCCCGGTTTTCAGGAAAACCTCCAATACTTTGGTACGCGGCTCTCAAAGCTCCAGGTGGATACGCGCGCAGTAGCGCGGTCACTGGAGCTCTATTCACTCTCCTGCGATCCGTATCTGAGCGGGCTTTTTCCTGATCGCGAAGCTGAAGCCAAGGCAGCGCTGGAAATGCTGTCTTCCGTCTCCTTTGTCATTATTTCAGGCGCGTACTTTGATGCGCAGACGCTGGAGTCGCAGACGCTGCTGGCCGTGCTGGACGCGGAGCTGGCGGCGGGCGACTTGAAAGCGTTGCTGCAGAAAGTACTCGAGATAACCACGGCGACATTCGAGGCTTCTGTGGGCGCTCTGCTGCTGCGCGACGGAGACAACGAGCACCTGAAGCTCTGTTCTGAAGTTGGTTTGGGAGAAAAGGTCCCGGAGAACTTCCACGTGACGATGGGTAAGGGGTTTTCAGGGAACATTGCAGCGAGTGGTGAGCCGGGAATGATCCTGGACACCAGCGCCGACCATGGCGATTTCACGCCGATTATCCGCAGCCAGGCAAAGTCCCTGTGGGGCGTGCCGCTGAAAGCTGACGGAATTACGATTGGCGTTCTGGTCATAGGCTTCCCCAAACCCTATGAATGGCTTCCAACAGAACGTGAGCTGCTGCGGGCCATTGGAGACAGGGCGGCGCTGGCGATTGAGCGGGCGCGCATGACCGAGGCGCTGCGCGAGAGAGAACAAAGGATCGCGGAACTTTCGGCGCATCTGCTGCGCGTGCAGGAAGAAGAGCGGAAGCGTATCAGTCGCGAACTGCATGACGAAACCGGGCAGGCGTTGATGGTGATCCGGCTGTACCTTGGAATGATGGAAGGCGGCGTGACGCAGAAGACAGTGCGCGGCAAGATCAAAGAGACGGTAGATGTAGTCGACCGGACAATTGAAGGAATCCGGAGAATTATTGGCAAGCTTTCACCGCTGGTGCTACAAGAACTTGGACTGGTGGCCGCGATTCGCAAGGAAGCGAAGGACCTGGCAAAAGCCACGGGCGTGAAGGCGAGAGTGCTGATCGCCGACGATGTGGGGCGGCTGGCGCCGGGAACCGAGCAGGCCATCTATCGCGTGGTGCAGGAAGCGCTGCACAATGTTTCAAAGCACGCGAAGGCGCAGAACGTCACCGTGCAGGTGGAGCGCGATGAGAAGCAGGTACGCGTTCTGGTGGAAGACGATGGAGTTGGAATCCAGGGCCAGGGCCGCGGGAATTCGCGCGAACGGCAGACGTTTGGTCTGGCCGGAATGAAAGAACGGATCGCAATGCTGGGCGGGGTCTCGCGCGTGATCTCGACCAAGGGAAAGGGAACGCGCATTGAGATTACAGTGCCCGCAGGCGAGCCGGCGTCGCCAGTGGAGCGGCCGCCACAGAGGGCGGCGATGCATGCCGGTGTAAGACCGAATTAATAAAGCTCGAGAGGACTCCCCATGCCGAAGATTAAATGCTTGCTCGTAGATGACCACACACTGTTTCGCCAGGGCGTACGCCGCCTGCTGGAAAGCGAAAGCGACTTCGAGGTCGTGGGCGAGTCGCCCGACGGCGGAGATGCCGTGGAAAAGGCGAGGGAACTGCGTCCGGACATCGTGCTGATGGATATTGGCATGCCGGGGCTGTCGTCCTTCGAGGCGGCGCGGCAGATCAAGAAGATGCGTCCGGAGACGAAGATTCTCTTCCTCACCATGTATGAAGACGAGGACTACCTCGTCCAGTGCCTGGAAGTGGGCGCTTCAGGCTACGTGCTCAAGGACACGCCGGCGCCGCAGCTGCTGAGCGCGGTACGCGACGTTTACAAGGGCGGCAAGTACCTGAGCTCGCAGGTGCTCGGCAAGCTGGTGGAGGACTTCCGCAGCCGGGTTCGCGATACCAGGATGCGTCCGCGGATTTCCACGCTCACACCGCGCGAACGCGAGATCCTGAAGCTGCTGGCGGAAGGCAACTCCGTGAAGGAGATCGCGGTGATCCTGGGCCTGAGCGTGAAGACTGTGGAAGCGCACAAGTTCAACCTGATGCGCAAGCTCGACATCCACAACAAAGCTCAGCTTGTTACGTACGCAATCCAGAAAAAGATCATCAAGATTCCCGTCAACCAATAGCTCCTCTCTGTAGCAGCAAAGGGCGCCTTCGGGCGCCCTTTTTGTTTTGCAGGAGCGTTGGCGCAGGGTAAGCTGGCTTATACCGTTCGTCACCTTATAGGGAGGTACTTCAGATGAAGCACCGGGTCCTCGCTCTGTTTTGTCTGGCTTTTGCGATTTCGAGCTGCGCATTTGCGTTTCAGGCTCCTCAACCCTTCTCCGCCGACTTCACCAGCACCACGAGCGATGGCAAGACAATGGCGAAGGGCAAACTTTACGCCTCCGGCTACAGGTTTCGTGTAGACATGAATGAGATGAATAACCAGCGTAACCCTATGGGCGGCACGGGCAGCGTCATTGTGGACTCCAAGGCGAACACCAGCATCATGTTGATGCCCCAGATGCACATGTACATGGAAACCCACTCGAATGAAAATAATCCGGCGTTCAGTCAGGTTCCCAAGATCGAAGCCACGGGTGATCCATGCGCAGGACGCCAGGGGCACACCTGCAAGCGCCTGGGTAGCGACAATCTGAATGGCCGCAGCTGCACGAAATGGGAAGTTACCGACAACAATGGTAAAAAGGGAAACGTCTGGATGGACGACAAGCTGCACCTTCCCATTAAGATGCAGGACGCGGACCGCACCTGGGTAGTGACAAATATCAGCGAAGGCGCACAGCCGGCATCGCTGTTTGAAGTGCCCGCAGGTTATCGCAAGCTGGATCCCGCGATGATGGGGGGACAGCGACCGAAGAAGTAAATGTTCTAATCTCAAACGGAGGAGCAGAAGCGACTTCCTACTTCTTCTGCTCCTCCGGAACCTCTTTAACTCCAGGCAAGATCTTTATCGTCGAAACGTACTTCTTAAAATTCGACGTCACATCTTCCTGCTCAATGAATTCATTTCTAAACAGGGCGATTCTCGCACCGCCTTTAATGTCGAGCCGGTCCATCAGCCAGACTTCGTTATTTACCAGAGTTTTCTCAAAGGTGAAGTGTGAGCCCGGATGAATGCGGAACAGGACCCAGCCGTAGGAAATCGTGTCCGTTGCCTCGGCTGCGACTTTCACCCAGTTGTATTCCTTCTTCTCAATCCACAACCGGCCTTTGACTTTCTTCAGGATCTCGGAATTTTTCTGCGTCGGCTTGAAGTCCGCGCGCGGCGAGGCATCAATCACCCATGTATCCGTACCCGCGGCACGCTCCTCGCCCACCAGTTTGAAATCGTACGCATTCACCACATCGCGGAGAAAGGCGCGCCCATCTTCGCGCTCCTTCCTCTCTTTCTCCAGCCGTTTCTCGCGATCGTGCTCACTCTCATTGCGCAGCTTGGCCAGGAACTTCTCCTGCTTCTCGTCTTCTTTCTTCTGCTCGCGCTCGCTCAGCGGCTTGTCATCAGTCTGCACCAGCCGCGCATAAGGCTGCCCATAGAAGAAGTTGATGTCGAAAGTTTTCGTCTCGGTGTACTTGAGCTTGCCCTCTTTGCTCATGTGACGCACAACCTGGCGATTGCGGAAGGTGTAGCTTCTGGCCAGCTCAAACGTGCGATGGTCCGTTTCCAGCGCTCGCCGTACGATCTCTTTGGGATCATTGGTCGGCGGAAGCTGTGGACTGGCTGCTTGTTGCGCATTCTGCGTCGACGTCTCGGCGGAGCCGGTCGCTTGCGATTGCTCCTGCGCGGCTCCTGCGAACTGCGGAAGCAACATCAATGCCGCAAGACAATACGCCAGCACCGCCGAAGTCTGTATCTGATTCCCGAATACCCTCATCCTCAAGACAACATACACCGGATTTCTCCTGAAGTTGCGGACGCCAGCTCAACTTTTCCGCCCAAAGGTTCCACTGAGCTTCGTGTGCGTGTAAACTGCCTGTTCATCTTTTCCGGAGAAGCCACTTGAAGCGTGCTGCATTCGTCTTGGCCTCAATACTTTTGCTTGCGCTGTTCGTATCAGCGCAGGACTCTCGCCCATACGACATCATCATTCGCAATGGCCACATCATTGACGGCACCGGGTCGCCCTGGTACGCCGCCGATCTCGGCATCCGTGAAGGCAAGATTGCCGCGATCGGGAATCTCAGCTCTGCCAAAGCGAGCAAGATCATTGACGCGCACGGCCTCGTCGTGGCCCCTGGGTTCATTGATATGCTCGGCCAGTCCGAGCTGACCATTCTGGTGAACCCGCAGCTTCCGTCGAAGGTTTTTCAGGGCATCACCACGGAGTTCACTGGCGAAGGCGGGTCGGCCGCGCCGCTGAATGACGCCATCATCAAGGCCGACCAGCTCGACTACACGCACCTGCAAATTACTCCAGACTGGCGCACCTTCAAACAGTATTTCACTCGACTGGAAAAGCAGGGCATGGGCATCAATCTCGGCAGCTATGTGGGCGCAACGCAGGTTCGCCGCATGGTTCTCGGCGATGACAATCGCGCGCCCAGCCCCGCCGAGCTCGACCGCATGAAATCTCTCGTGCGCGAAGCCATGCAGGATGGCGCCGTTGGCGTGTCAACATCGCTGCAGTACGCACCCGCTCCATACGCAGGCACAGAAGAGCTCATCGCTCTTGCCGGCGAAGCCGCAAAATTCGGTGGTGTCTATGCCACGCACATGCGCAGTGAAGGCGATGCAATAACTTCTGCTATCGACGAAGCCGTGCGCATCGGGCGTGAAGCCCACATCCCGGTGGAGATCTGGCATATCAAGGCCGCGGGTAAACCCAACTGGGGACGCATGCCGGCCATCGTTACACAAATTGAAAAGGCCCGAGCGTCCGGCGTTGAAGTCAGCGCAAACACGTATGCCTATCCCGCCTGGTTCAATAATTTCTCAGCGTTCATTCCACCTTGGGCCCACGACGGCGGAGAAGCAAAGATGGTGGAGCGGCTCAAAGATCCAGCCATTCGCGCGCGTATCCGCAAAGAAATGGAGACGCCCTCCCACGAGTGGGACAACGAATGGCAGGAGGTGCCCGGGCCGGAAGGGATCGTGGTCTGCGTAGTACAGAACCCGGCGCTCATGCCGCTCCAGGGCAAGACCATCGCTGAGATTGCCAAGCTCTGGAACAAAGATCCGATCGACACCATCTTCGATCTCCTCATCCAGGACAACGCCTTCACTTACGTCGCAGTCTTCGGCATGTCCGAGCCGGACGTGGCCCTGGCGCTCACGCAGCCATGGGTGTCCGTGGATAACGATTCGCAGGGGACCGCCCCTGATGGCATTCTCGGCAAAGAGCATCCGCACCCGCGCGCTTACGGAACTTTTCCGCGCATCCTGCGCAAGTATGTGCGTGAGGAGAGAAAGCTTAGCTTGGAAGAGGCCATCCGGAAATTCTCGGCCTTGCCCGCAGAGAAAATGCGCCTCGCAGACCGTGGTGTGCTGAAAGCCGGCATGTGGGCCGATGTGGTGGTCTTCGATCCGAACGCGATTACCGACAAGGCGACGTTCGAAGATCCCAACCAGCTTTCCGTTGGCATGCAATACGTTCTGGTGAACGGCATTGCGGTGATCGACGGCGGCAAAACCACGGGCGCGCTGCCGGGCAAAGTCCTGCGCGGACCTGGATATGTAAGATGAGACGTGATGTGTGGCAACCGTCAGAGTTCCTGAAAGAGGAGGTGCAGGAATAATCCCTGCAAGACCGCCACACCGCGCGCGTTCTTCAAGTAGCATTTTCCCGGAGGAGATATGCCTCGATTGGTGTCTGTTCTGGTGCTTACCCTTGCTTTGAATCTTTCGCCTTTCCGTACTTTCGGGCAGAACGCCAAAGTACAAGCTGACTCCCAGGCACCCTTTCCAATCAGATTTCATGAAGTGAAGTTCGTGAGCGACGAACCGCTCCCGCCGGTTGCGGACAAGATCCGTGCTGCTCTTCAAACGCTGCCACCTGAGCTGAACAAGGACGGAGTGGAAGAGTTTATTGAGCGAGCCCGCGATGGCTGGCAGCACGAGGGCTATTTCAAGGCCGTGGTTTCAAATCCCGAGTTCAAGCCGGCAGGTGGCGATCCCAACGTTATTGATGCGACTCTGCACGTCGCGCCGGGCCTGCAGTATAAGACGGGAGAGATTACCTTCCGTAATAATAAGCTGTTCACCGCTGCCCAGCTCAGGAGCATGATTCCCATTAACCGTGGGGAGATATTTGATACGCACAAGATTGGCAAGGGAATTGAGGCGATCCGGGGGGCCTATGGGGAACAAGGTTATGTCAACTTTAGTATGGCCCCTTCGACTTCAATCGATGATATGGCCGAGATCATTTCGGTTTATGCTGATCTCGACGAAGGGCCACAGTTTCGTGTACGTAAGTTTGAGATTGTCGGGATTGAAACGGAAAAGGGAAAGAGACTCATAGCCGAGTCGGGGCTTACTCCCGGGAGCCTAATAGATTACTGG
>JBAIYI010000137.1:0-2395 GCA_037915955.1 Terriglobales bacterium | reverse complement strand
CTGAGGTGCCCTTGCGATTGAAGTCGGCTTCCAGACCGTGGCCGATGGCTTCATGCAGCAGAATGCCGGGCCAGCCGGGGCCGAGCACAACTTCCATCTCGCCCGCGGGAGCTTCACGTGCGTCGAGCTGAATAATGGCTTGGCGGGCAGCTTCGTGGGCGTAGTATTCGGGCGTCTTTTCCGTCTGGAAAAAGTCCAGGGCAACGCGTCCGCCGCCGCCTGCGGTCCCGCGGGCGGAGTTCTGGCCTGATTTTGCGATCGTGGTGAGGCTGAAGCGGGCCAGGGGCTGAACGTCAGTCGCGAAGGTGCCGTCGGAGCCGACCACGAGAATTTGCCGGGTCTCGTCCACGTAACCGGCGCGCACCTGAACGATACGAGGATCGTAGGCGCGGGCAGCCCGGTCTGCACGCATTACCAGTTCAAGCTTGGCGGCGATGTCCGCGTCAGAGGACGGCGTGGAAACCTGATACAGCTGGTGGCCCTGCGTTTCCTTGAATCCCTGAACCGGCTCTTTGCTCGGACCGCTGGCAATCAGCGCAGCGGTGCGGGCGGCGCGCAAAATCTTTTCCGGAGCCAGATCGTCCGTGTAGGCATACCCGGTGCGCTCGCCGGAGAGCACGCGAATGCCGCACCCCGCCGAAATCCCCTGAGAAGCCGACTTGACCAGCGACTCATCGACTGTGATTGAGGTGGTGGTCAGGTATTCGAAATACAGGTCAGCGTACTCGCCGCCGGCGGAGAGGGCCTCCGCCAGGTAGCGCTGGAGATCGTTGGAGGTAATGCCGAACTTCTGAAAGAAAATGGGCTGATTTGTCATGAACTCTAATTAGATGATTTTGCGCCGTGAACGACCCAAGCTGTCTTGTGTCTTCTTGGTTCTATTGTCACACCATTCGAGAATGCGCGCAAAACACGGAAGACCCATTGCGTAGGGCCTGTGCATAGGCCAAGCCTATTGCTCTGTTTCGACCGGCATCGAGCGGCCGGCTGGGCGTATCGCCGCGCACGCAGTAGACCGCAGATTTTAGGCGAGATCCAGCGTCTTTTCCGTTGACGAGCAGCAACTCTGGTTCGTAAACTACAACTCCCCTTGGATACCGCGCTGGTCACGCTTTCTAAGACCGCTCTTAACCGCAAGGAGTCCCCGATGCCCCGGCCTTTCTCGTCCACGTTTCTCAGGTTTTCGCTTTTGCGCAAGATCAGAAAGCAGCTTCTTGTGGTGTTGACGGTTGTTGTTGCAGTCGCCTGGCCACAGATTTCAGCCCAGACGCTGAAGCCGGGCACAGATGATCCAGGAAGCACTTCACAACCCGCGAGTGCTGGGGCGGATACCCAGGCCGCACAGCCAGCGACGACAGTGGCCGCTCCGGGTCTGGTCCACATTGTTCCCTTTGGCCGCAACGGCAACAAGGGGCTCACGAAAACAGCCATTCCAATCCCAGCCGGCAGCACCCTCAAATATTGGGGAGGACCGGTTATCTCTCAGATACACGTAGTAGCGGTATTCTGGGGGCCGAATGTGAATACGGCGATTACGGGACCCGGAGCGATTGATCAGTTCTTTACTGACATCACAAATAGCCGCTATTACGACTTGCTGACCGAGTACAGCACCACTGGCGTGACCGGAGTTGGAACGCCTGTGGCCAGCAGTAATCAGCCAATTAACCGTGGCGGTTTTGACAGCAAGGTGACGATCACCCCGGTGCTGTGCGCGACCGCTTCGGCAGCATCGCCCTGTTCGCTCACTGATAGTGATGTTCAGCGGGAGCTCACGCGCCAGATAACTGCGAGCGTAGTACCGCAGCCCGTGTTCGACACCCAGGGGAACGCCAATACTTTTTACATGATCTATTTTCCGCCGGGAGTGAACATCACCGTAGGCACGGATAAGAGCTGCGTGACGTTGTGCGCCTACCACTCCAATACGGACACCCCTTTCAGCCCCAGGTTCATTCCATACGGCGTGCTTCCTGACTTCGCTCCGCCGAGCGCTTGTTCCAGTGGTTGCGGAACGGGAACTTTGTTTGACAATGTGACCGCAGTCACGAGCCACGAAATGGCTGAGGCTGTAACCGACGCGCTGGTTGGCTCAGCGACGACGAACGGCCCACCGCTCGCTTGGTACGACATGGACCTGATTCCCGGAACCAACGTACAGCTCGCCGAAATCGGCGATATGTGCAACGGTTCGGACGGTACCGTAACGGCCGGCGGCCATACCTACACGGTGCAGCAGGAATTTTCGAACCTCCAGGGGCAGTGCGTGCTGGCGCCGCCTAACTTTGACATAACGTTGCCTCCTGCAGTCCCCCCAGCTTCATCTTTTAACCTGACTCTGTCGATTGACGGCTTCTTCGGCAGCGTTCCTATTACCTTCCAATATCTGGGCACA
>JBAIYI010000368.1:0-4039 GCA_037915955.1 Terriglobales bacterium | reverse complement strand
GGTACTAAGGTCCCCTGTATCAAGGTGCCGATACTTCCAGCGGTACAATAGTTGAGCTAGCTTTTGCGAACTTCCGGGGTGGCTAAAAGTAACCTAACTAATGAGAGTCTTCTTGCAATACGAAAGTGCGAAGGTGTACGAGGATGGTGATTCGCCTGCCTAAGCGGATATTAATTTCATAGTTACCCAAAACGGTCAGCAGACACAGGGGATGATCAGCAAGGATACAGTTTCACATCCCGAGAACTTCCGGGGTATGGCGAGCAGGAGCAAACATCTGAGAATTTTATCGAGTAGTTCTGAAGGACAGTGGGTAGATCAAGGTGAGGTAGATCAAGGTGAGGCGATCTATTGGACGCATCAGGACAGCCTCTCCCTGAAAGGCAAGGCAGCCGCGTGCAACTAGACTAAAGATCTCTTCTGGCAAATCGCTTCGATTCCGCGCAACGGCTGGCTCAGGGCTTCTTTTCCGACCTGATCTCGTAATAGCGCAGCTCCCGCATGAACACTTCCTTATCTACGGGGCTCCTGGAGTCATCGAGCATCGGTGAGATGCCAGGTGAGCGGCCGACCTCAGACGTTTTCCAGGGAACGATGACCAGTGACGTGGGCGCTTCCTGATTGCCCAGAATGGACATGCCCAGCGCATTTGCTCCCGGAACGGGTGTTAGCTTCGGGTCCTTCTCAGTCTGTGCCTGCGCTACTTCCGTCTGTGCTGCTTCTGGCTGTGCCTGCGCGGCGTCAGCCTGCGCCTCTGGCTTTTTCGACTGCGACTCGGCCTCCGCCGTCCCATCCTGGGGTGCTTTCGACTTTGCCTGTGCTGCTTGCTTGTGTACGCTCACGGCCGGCTTCTTTGCCTGCGTTTTGGCGGCTCCCCCAGCATGTTCGGTTCCGGTTTTTTTATCGCTCTGGGCAACACTCGTCGCCACCAACAACATGAGCGCGAGATAGATCCTCATGACTTCTCCTTCTTGCTCGTGCGCTTACGAAGGTCGGCGATCCATTTGGCTACTTCAGTGTCTTCGGGAACGAGGCGGCTGTATGCTTCGTAATGCTGCAGCGCGCACGTGTAATCCCCCAGATAAAGGTCGCACAGAATGGCAAGATTCCTGTGCGCATAGTGGTAATCAGGGAACTGCGCCAACGCCGCCTCATAGCTGGCGCGCGCTTTTGCAAACTCTCCCTTACGCCGTTGCACCAGGCCGAGTTCGTTGTACGCAGCCACGTGGTGTGAATTCAACTCCACTGCCTTGTTCAGGCTGGCCTCGGCGCGGTCCAGGTCGCCGGTGCGGGCGTATGCAATGCCTAAATTGATATGCGCTGCCGTTGATTTGGGCGACTGTTCGGTCACCTTGAGCAGCAAAGGGATAGCGCGATCGTATTGCCCCGCTTCGAGCAGGCGCACCGCATCATCGTACTCGGTTCGCACCTCAGCCGGTACCGGCTCTTGTTGCGTTATTGTGACCCCGTATGCATCCCGCTCGAATTCCGGGACTGCCGCTTGCGGAGTAGGCGTCGGTGCTGCCGGCAATTTCGTCTTCGCCGACCCGCTGGTCACAGTTCGCTGGGCAGCAGGTCCGCAACTCAGGGCGAGGAACAGGGCCAGCAACGGTATCCCACGGCAAATCGCTTTGAGTGAGCGGGTCTTATTGCGGATTGGCATGTTTTACCGCTCCTTGGTTCACCGCGATGGGTGTCGGGTGCGTTGCTTGTTCCGGTTTGATTGGCGTTGTTGCCGGTTGAGTCGTCTGCTCCGGCTTGCTGGGCGTTGTGCCGGCGTCGCCCGGCGTGGTGCTGCCGTTGCCTGGTGTTGTGGCGCCGTTGCTCGGCGTGGTGCTGCCGTTGCTCGGCGGCTGTTCAGGACTGCCTGGAGCCGTACCGGCGCTGCTCGCTGTTTGCGTGGGGGCCGGGGCTAGAGGTGAGCGGTAGACGTAGCGGTCAAGGGTACCGATGAAGCCACTGCTCATCTCGTTTTTCGCGTAGCGGCCCGGCATCATCTCAGCGAGTCTGCTGAGACTCTTTTCAGTCCAGGCGTTGAAGACGCCAGCGTGGAGCGATTCCATGTTCTTCTCGTGTACCTTGATGGCTTTCTCTTCGAACGGATACGCCGCCTCATCGAGATCCGCCTCAAACTTTTCCAGATCCGCTCCTTTCATATCGGCGGGGCGCTCCGACTCTTTCAATGAGCGGCTGAAATCGAAATACGTTTCGGCCATATAGTACGTAGCGGCCGCCGTCACATCGGCGATTTCATAGTCCACCAGCCCGCCCATGGCCTTGATGGTGGCATCCATGCGCTCCTTCTTTTCTTTCAGGCTGGCTTCAAACGGTTGCCGGAGCTTTACGGCTATGAAACCCTGATAGAGCTGTTCCGCCAGGACCAGTGCCGAGCGGCCCGCTAGCGTTCGGGTCCGGCCCGTCCTTTCAGGTCCCGCAGCGCCATCGATACGTATGATTTCCGCCAGCTCCTTCTGATAGCCAGAGTCGTCGTGCGCCCCTTTGTGTATCTCAGCCATTTTGAAATGGGTCTCGACGGCCGCTTCGACCGGCTTCGGAAATTCGGTGACATAGCGACCGTACGCACCCAGTGCCTTGTCATTTGCATTGGACTGCTGGTAGAGGTCGCCTGCGACGAGCAGCGACTCCCTGCGCACTGCCTCGTCCGTGGATTCGGACGCCAGCCGCTCGTACTCCGCGGCGGCGTGCGACAACTCGCCGCTTTCACGGTAAGCACGTGCAATCAGCCTGGTGGCCTCACCCGCCATTTTGTGTTTCGGGTAGCTGCTGCGGAAAGTTTCGAGCACGCCTGCGGCTGCCTTCCAGTCTTTCAACTCAATCAGCGCGGCGCCCGCGTCGTACTCGGCTGTTGCACGTATTGTCGACGTAGGCGCTGCCGTACGAATTCTCAGGAAGTGATCGGCGGCCGCACGATAGTCCTGCGCGTTTCTCGCGAGCTCACCCTGCTTGTAGATGGAGGCCGCAAGGTTATCAACGAGCTTGGGCCGCGCCTCGTCACCCTCTGGTATCAATGTCAAAACCTGGGCGTAGGCGTGTTCGGCCTGCGGGTACTCAGCCAGTTCGAACGAGCCGTGTGCGACCACAATTAATGCGGAGCGCCTGATGGGAATCTCCGCGCCCGGATATTTATCGATTACACGTTGGGCGGAAGCCACCGCAGCTCGAAAATCCTTCATCTCGTATAAGTCATCGGCGGCTGCGCCCAGGACAGCGGCAGCCTGTGCGTGGTTCGGGAACGTATCGGCGAACTTGAGCGAGCTGGCAACAGTATCGTGCTTGACAGCGTCCTGGCCCTCTTTGCTGACGACCTTCAGCTGCTCGCGATACGCGTAGACTGCGGCATAACCCGCGGCTGCCGATTGAGCGTTAGCCGGGTACCCATAGGCAGTGCGCTCGTACTGTTTTGCTGCCTCGCCAAAATCCTTGTTCTCGAAGAGAAGGTCCGCCAGCCGGTAGTTGATGGCCGGTGACTCGGTATCAGTCGGGAAGGACTTGAGGTAGTCGCCATACCATCGGAGAGCCTCGTGGTAGTTTGCAACCTTCTCGTTCGCGTCCTGCGCACCTTGATATTCAGCGTGGTAATGGGTCGCGAGGTCCTTCAGGTCCGTCTTCAGGTAAGCGACCGCCTCCGGCAAATCTTCCGGCTTGTTGTGTTGCCAATATTCCGCCTGCAGTCCATATTTGGCGGCAAAGTCCCGCTTCGACGCCAGAACGAGCTTGGGAAATCCGCCCTTGGTGAACGTCTCCACCACGCGCATGCTGAAACGCGGGGCTGCACGGTGGAATGGATGGAGCGCTATGAAGGCATTGTAGGTCTTGGCGGCGTCGTCATAGCGCAGTTTCGTGAGATAGTGCTCGCCAAGATTGCTGTAAATGCGGTCTTCATAGGATCGGCTCTTGGTTCCCGCAAAGTACTGCTGTACCGCCTCCGGCCCGCCCAGGGTGCTGAAGCTCAGGCTGAGCGCACGGAAAGTATCGGCGACCCGGCGTTCGTCCTCTTTCTCATGCTTCTGATCGAAGT